>JAUXCJ010000084.1 GCA_030618965.1 Thiomargarita sp. | reverse complement strand
AGTTACTCAAACAGAAGTTTTTGAAACTGGTGTAAAAGTAATTGACCTTATTTGCCCATTTACCAAAGGTGGTAAAGTCGGTTTATTTGGTGGTGCTGGTGTTGGTAAAACTGTCAACATGATGGAATTGATTCGTAATATTGCTACTGAGCATAGTGGCTATTCTGTCTTTGCTGGCGTTGGTGAACGTACCCGTGAAGGTAATGACTTTTACCATGAAATGATGGAAAGTAAGGTTTTAGATAAGGTGTCACTGGTTTATGGTCAGATGAATGAACCTCCTGGTAACCGTTTGCGTGTTGCTTTGTCAGGTTTAACAATGGCTGAATATTTCCGCGATGAAGGCCGTGATGTCTTGTTGTTTATTGATAATATTTACCGTTACACCTTGGCTGGTACCGAAGTATCGGCATTATTAGGACGTATGCCATCAGCAGTGGGCTATCAACCGACACTTGCTGAAGAAATGGGTGCTTTGCAAGAGCGAATTACTTCAACAAAAGATGGTTCTATTACCTCAATTCAAGCTGTTTATGTGCCAGCAGACGATTTAACTGATCCTTCTCCAGCTACGACTTTTGCTCACTTGGATGCTACTGTGGTATTGTCTCGTCAAGTCGCAGAATTAGGTATTTATCCTGCTGTAGATCCGCTTGATTCAAGCAGTCGCCAACTTGATCCTTTAGTTGTGGGAGAAGAGCATTATGAAGTCGCACGCGCTGTACAGGGTACTTTACAACGTTATAAAGAACTGAAAGACATTATTGCTATTTTGGGTATGGATGAACTGTCTGGAGAAGATAAGCTCACTGTCTCTCGTGCGCGTAAGATTCAGAAATTCTTATCACAACCTTTCTTTGTTGCTGAAGTGTTTACAGGCACTGAAGGGAAATTTGTTTCTCTTAAAGATACAATTGCTGGTTTTAAGGGGATTGTGGAAGGTAAATATGATGATTTACCAGAACAAGCTTTTTATATGGTAGGTAGCATTGAAGAAGCTATTGAGCAAGCAGAAAATCTTTAAACAGGAGTCACAAACATGGCAATGACAGTGCGTGTCGATATCGTCAGTGCAGAAGCCAATATTTATTCTGGTATGGCTGAGATGATCATTGCACCAGCGGTACAAGGCGAAGTGGGTATTTTGCCCCTTCATGCCCAGTATATAACTCAATTGAGCGAAGGCGCAGTCAGGCTAAAGCTTGGCAATGATAAAGAAGAATCTTTCTATGTGTCAGGTGGTTTCTTAGAAGTGCAACCACATATAGTCACAATTTTATCAGATACTGCGCTACGAGCGCATGATATTGATGAAAAAGCCGCTTTAGAAGCGAAACAAAATGCTGAAAAAATGTTATCAGATAAACAGGCTGAATTTGAATATGGCAGAGCTGAAGCAGAATTGGCGGCTGCAATGTTGCAATTACGGGCTCTTGCAAGATTGCGTAAAATGAAGAAATAATTGGTAACAGCCCAACAAAAAAAGGCCCCTTTCATCAGATCTGATGAAAGGGATTTCCCTTGTTTATCGGTTGGGTATCCTCAGCTTCCACTCACGGGTGTGATTAAAAGTGCATGGTTTTTTTATTTTTCCCCTGAAAGGGGTTAATATACTAGCCTAGGGCAACGCCCTAGGATTGCTCGAAAAAAATTTAAGCCCTGAAAGGGCGATACATTATGTCACGCCCTTTCAGGGCTTAATATTATTATGTACATAATCCTAGGGCGTTGCCCTAGGCTGGTATGTCAGTCCCTTTCAGGGACAAAATCAAAAGCCATGCAGTTTTAATCACACCCTAAATCCTCCGAGTTCGGTGTTTTGTCATTCACGCATCTTAGCAAATGCAATTGCATGTGCCATTAAAGAACTGGCAAAATTTTTGAAATTAATTTCTGCATTAGGTTCTGAGTATCCACCATTTATACCATTCTCTCTATCGGATAACAGCAAGCAGCTTGCATCATACAAGCGTTCGCGTACCAAATGTTCACAGAATAATTCATATCGTTTGGCATAAGATGCGTTTTGAAATTTCTGAAAAACTAAAAAGTGTGGCTCTGATACTCGTACAGGTGATTGTGATTTTTCGGTGTCTTCCAACAACATTAACCATCCCAACCAAGGTTTTTGAGAAGGTTTGAATGCCCCTTCACGGTATGCTGTCCATATATCGGTAGCACTTCCTAATGCTTCCTCAACACGGTTGTTAAAATTGTTACCAAATGACGGTCCAACATGGGATTTTAATTCAATGGTTGCCAATAGTTCGCCATCTACGACAGCAACCAAGTCCCAATTTTTTGTAGGTCTGAAATATCCAGGTAAAACGGTTTTCTTGGTATAAATAGAATGCTCTTTCAGTCCTGCATCTTCAAGAATGGATGCAAGCAAGTGAATAAAACCATCAAGTTGTGCCCCACCAGTTACTGCGCTTCTGTTACCGGCGTCCCTAACACCAGTAGTTGAACCTTGGTTTTTATCTTGTTTTAGTCTGGTTCGCCAAAAGTGTTGAACTGCTTGCGCTACCTGATTTGAATAATCCATAATTATTTGTTCTTAAATTGTTGTATTTCAACATGGGAAAACAAAGAACCTGTTTCTTTGTAAATACGCTGTTCGGCTAATTTAAAATAGTATGGTTCAAGTTCTATCCCTATGCTATTTCGCCCCCATTTGGCAGCCGCAACCGTTGTTGTACCTGTACCCATGAACGGATCTAAAACCGTATCACCTACAAAAGAGAACATTCTAATCAAACGTTCGGCTAGTTCTTCTGGGTATGGTGCTGGATGGTTACGGGTAGAAACCCCAGTTATACCAGCCCAAATAGATTGAAACCATTGCTTATGATTTTCATCTGATATGATGGAAAGAATACGGGTTGCAAGCGAGGTTTTTCGGTAACCACCGTGCTTGCGTTCCATTAAAATGAATTCAATATCGTTCTTGATAATCCCATTGGGTTCATAAGGTTTTCCAAGAAAACCAGCGCCATTACCATTAGCTTCATATTGAGCATTAGCAATTTTGTACCAAATAATAGGTGAAAGATTATCATAACCTATTTTTCTACAATGATCTTGAATGGACGCATGAAGTGGCACAACTGTATGCCTACCTTTGTTCTTGCGCCTTGATAGGCATACATCACCCACCACACAAACCAATCTTCCACCAGGAACTAATACTCGGTAACAGTGTTTCCATACCTTATCTAATTCTTTGAGAAACAGTTCATAATCTTCAATGTCCCCAAGCTGGTTTTCATGGTTACGATATTTCTTTAATGTCCAATAGGGAGGAGAAGTCACCACCAGATGAACTGATTCATCAGAAATGAAAGATAGTTGACGTGCATCAACTTGAAATAGCTTATGTGTTGTGGGTATCTGTTGAGCTGAGGCCTCTATTTGCTTTAATAAATTCTTATTTTTGGCGATACGAGGAATATCTGACTGGGGATTTTCTAAGGTACATACTGCTTTAGGTAGATAAGCCGAATGCTCCTGGTTTATGCTCATTAACATATTGTTTTCTTATCCAATAGGTGTTTTATTAATATGACACCATTTTGATAATATAATGTCAATTATTTTTCACTACATATAATAATTATAATTTGGCTTATTTAAGAAATTTAATGATTGTTTGAATCTTAATTTATGCTATAGAGATTTACTTCCGCAAATTCACAAGCTGCTTTCCGCGATAATTGCTTTGATTCAAACATCAGCAAAGCGAAATTGAATGAATTTGATTTTATTCACTATATCCAATTTTGAGGTGCTTGACTGAGAACAGTTTCAGCATGGACTCCAAAAAAACTACGAATCGTGGTGAAAAAGGCTGGTAATGGTTCGTTTGGTTCAAATGTCAGCATCTCTTTAGCCAGTTGTGCTAATAAAGTCTCAAAATCATCATCAGTTGCCTCTTCACCTAAACGTTCCCATTCTACCTCCAGAATCTCATTCAATTTTTCCCAAATTGCTTGTCGGGCATTACGCAAACGCGCACAATCTAAATTTAATCGTTTGATTGTCATCGTTGCTTTTGTAATATCAACGCCTGTTTTACTACAAGCTTCCTCATCCACGCTGATAGCCCCATCATCTGATACCACAAACAATGATGGTGAATCAGGTAATTCGCTTGGTTTTAGAATGATATTGTCTAAATTGTCATCTTTTTTAGTTTCTCCACAACTATGATTTTTCTGATAGGGTTCTAAGCAACGCTCGTCATCATTAAAACTTGATTTCTCACCAAATAAATGAATTTGAGAACCGCCTCGACAGGCGGCAAATAAATTGCTGATTTCAAACATCCAATCAATGCTGCTAGGAATATCGGATTTTGGGTGAAAATGTTCTATTTGACGATCATAGATTGAACCTTTATCCGTTTGCTTAACCAGTTCAATCTCACAATAAGCGCACAATCCATGTTGAACCTTATCTAAAGCTTGCATTATTTCACTCTTAGCTTGCCCCCCTTCATTACCAAAGGCTTTCCAATTTGTTATGTTCCGTTTTTTATAAGGATACTCTTTCATAAAGTCTTGCAAACTAGCGGGGGCAGATTGCAATTGCTTGACTTTTTTCATACCTTTCTCCTAAGCACACGCCGCCGCCGAATTTCCATATCTGCTTTCAGCAATTCTGGGTCATTGCCAGATAACAGATTGAGTTTATAACGCAATTTCAAGGCTTCGTCTTTTTCTCCTTGGTCACGCTTAATGAAGTCACGATATTGTTCAAGTAATTGGGTAAATTCATTAAATTCGGCTGGCGGGCGTTGTTCTACACCCATGATTTCATTAAGCACTCGTCCAGCTTGGGCTCCGTAACTGTTTGAGCTAGGGGAATTTGCGGTTAGTTTTCCGTCTTGGTAAGATAAGACTACAATATTTTCTGGCTTGACTGTGGTGAGTACTGGCGCACTGTGAGTTGTCACAATAAATTGTGTGTTTGGAAAAGTCTTGGTCAAATCAATCAGGACACGCTGCTGCCATTTGGGGTGCAAATGCAAATCAATTTCATCAATTAATACAATGGCTGCTGACTCACAAGGTTCTTCTAGGTGCGGATTCGCCTGAGCCAGACGACGGGCTAAATCCATTACTAAAGCAAGCATGACACGATAGCCACCACTGAGTTGTTCAAGTGATAAAATGTCTTTTCTTGCGCCTTCAATTTCCAAGTCCACTAAAAAACGTAAGGGTTGTACTTGAGTACGGGGATTGCTGGCACCTGGAATCAGACGACAAATAGCTTTTCTTACTGCTTTTAAAAGCGTGAGTTGATAATCCAAATCTTTACGTTCAAACTTTTCTCTATGTTCCAAATTTTCTTGACTAAAAAACCACTCAAACAGTGTCCCAAAATCAGGGGTGACGTTGAGAGCGTTTTTTAAGGCATCAAAACGATGAAATTCTTCATAAAATTGCGATTCATTTGGTATCGTTAAGGTGTCACGATTCATACCGTAGTAAGCTAATACTGGTATTTCTACGATTTTGGAGTCATTTAAATCATTAATAATTTGCTCTAAATATTTGTGTAATTCAGTTAAACCGTTCAATTGGGAGTCATTTTTCTGGCTTTTATAAGGCAATTGCTGTGATTCATAGTGCCAAGTTAAACCTTCCAAGTTTTCAAGTTGAACTCGTACATAAGTTTGAGAATCTTGGCGAATATCATTGTCATCAAAACCGCGTCGTTTTTGAAGTTTAAAATAACTAGGAATTTCTCCTAAAACCATACTGATGGCATCCAGAAAGCTGGTTTTGCCAGTACCATTTTCTCCAACTAATACAGTTAATTGCGGATGTAATGGCAATTGTATTTTCTCAATGGCTCGAAAATTTTCAATAAAAACTGATTTCAATTTCATTATTTTTACCTTTTTATTAATGGGTGCTTTGATTGAAATTTAAGCAAAGCGGAGTACAGTTTAACTTGTTGTGCAATAATACTATTGGTGAACAAAATAGCCTTTAGGTATATCAATAGTCATTTGCATATTTTATAATCCCCAGCTAATCCGTGCAAGGTTACCT
>JAUXCJ010000109.1 GCA_030618965.1 Thiomargarita sp. | reverse complement strand
AAGAGCTAATGTTATTGGTTGTCTCGCGGGTGCATTGTCCAAACCAGCGTTTGACATTTGAGAAATGAGAGTACGTAAGGTTTTTTCACCCATCTTGTGCATTTTTTCTTTGAACATTTTTTGAATATCTGAACGTCGCTGAGGTCCTGATAGCAGCTTTCGATAAATATCACGCGCTTCAATTCTAATCTTAGGTAATCGTTTACCAGTCGATGAAACTAATGCACCTCGACTTCTCATTTCAAAATAAACCTCAATCCGTTCATTCAGTTTTTGGGGTTCAAGCAATCCTGAAAAATATTTTACTTGATCCAAGGCAGTCTGGATAAAATATTCGGTAAACTTCAAAAGCCCTTTGTCAGATAAAATGCCTCTTCCATCATTAGAGCCTTGTCGTTCCATATCCGCGCTGCTCAATGCCGCATAATAGGATTTGGTATCTCTGCCGAATCCTCTACACATAGACCAAAGTCCGTATCCGCCTAACCCAGCGCAACGCATATAGTTATCCGTAAATAACCTGCCTACTCTGCCGTTACCATCAAGAAATGGATGTATCCACATTAATCTATGATGAGAGGCTGCTGCTGCAAAAATTCGCTCTGTACCATGAATTTTGTTTGGATGGTAAATACGCTCAAACCAGCCAAACAGTCGTATAATTTCTTCAGGTTCTGGTGCGATATGTCTCCCAACCTTGACATCACGACTTCTAAATTCACCAGATGTTAATCGAATAATTTCACCGCTTTTAGGATTTTCAATCTCTAAAAATTTCTCAGGTAAGTTGTCATAAAATGATTTATGTATGTTTTGTAGAAAAGCGGGGGTACAGATAAACTCAGGACTGATATCCGAGTTAGCCAATCGAGTTTGTACTTCTACATATTGCTTAATTTCTAACAAATCATCAGATGGGAGACTCTGCTTTCCTTCTTCCTGTACATGAAGTATTTCCGCCGGATGCGTTGGATTGCCCTCAATTTTATTACTATAAAAAGAGTTAACCACCCGTAATAGATAAATCATCGGTTCTCTAAGGCTCACAGGTAATTTTGCGTTTAGAATGGCATCAAGCTTATAAAGTTCAACAGCTAAATCTTGTAATTCACCTGATGCCTTAACCTGTGTAATATAGGGAGTAATTGATGTCATTTTGCTCCTCTAAGCGAAATTTAGCTCGCTGTGTAAAATTCTGAGTCAAACATCCTCAAACCACTTCAAACTTTCAGGATGCGCGATGCCTTCAAGGATAGCAGTAATAATTGGTGCATCGTCAAAATTCAAAGGTTCACATAATTTATCCACATCTCTTTCGCCAGCTAAGATTTGTTGAGTGGCAACAATTACATTTTTCCATTGTTCCGGTGCCGTTTCCATTTGAGCTTCCAATTCCTTCCTAATTTCTGCATTTTCTATTGCTGCCACTGTTCCCAAAATTAATTTGCTATGTTTCTGTTTCAACTCATACCGAGTCCCAGCAAAATTGGCTTTAGCTTCCCGGGCTAAACGGCGATTCTTTTTAGCTTCTTGGACATTGCCTTGTTTTTCGGCAATTTTTTCTAAAATAGTATAAATTTTCCAAAGTTCAGCTGTTGCTGGATCTAAAGTTTTAAAAATTGTTAAGGCTTGCCCGGCAAGTTGTTTGGCTTCGAGTAAACGGTCAGGTTGTTTTTGGAGGAGGTTAGCGAGGTTGTTTAAATCACTTGCTACCTCTTTGGGATTATCAAATTGTTTATCAACCTCAATCGCCTTCCAATACCACGCTTCCGCATCTGTTAATTTGCCCATCATTTGCGTAACAAAGGCTAAATGATTCCAAGTTTGGGCAACACTAGGTAAATTCCCTTGGGCTTCAGAAATATTAGCCGCTTGCCGATAGGCGTGTTCGGCGGCTTCCCATTGTTTGGCTTTTTGATACACCGCCCCCAATTGATGCAAATAAATTGCTTCATGTGAAGGTTCATTTAATTGTTGAAACTGCAAAATAGCGGTTTTATAACCTTGTTCGGCTTCGGCTAAATGACCTTGGGATAGGGCTAAGCTGCCGAGTTGTCCTTGTATCGCTGCCTCACTTGTTAAATCACCCATTTTTTGAATAATCACTAAAGCTTGTTCATAAGTCTCTTGTGCCTCAGCATAACGTCCCATCTCTCTCAGTGCAGTGGCTAAATCGGTGTATAAAACTCCTGTTTCGCGTTGTACATCCTGATTTTGTTCTAATTGTTGGGTTATCTCTAAACCCTGTTGATAATAAGTGGCGGCTTGTTCGGTTTGTCCTTGAGATTTAAAACAACGGCCTAAACGACTTAAAGTTATACAACGATTATAACTGGCAGTAGTGCCTAACCTGGTTAAAATGTTTTTAAAAATGTTGCCAGCTTCGGTATAATTTCCCGCATGTAACAATTGTTCACCAGCACCGCTCTTGCTTAAATACCAGTTTTGACTCCCCACATTTCCCGCCAATTTGGCTGCTTGCTGATTGAGTTGCTCCAAGTCTCGTTGCAATCCCAAAAAATATAAAAACTTATTCACCTTAGTCACAAAGTCCACTGCATAATCGGTGGCTTTGGCTAACGCTCCTTTGACGGCAAATAATAAATTGGGTAATTCACGTTTCACAATGGCACGGTTTTCAAGGGAATTTTTTTGGTCTTCAAAATACAAATAACCCGATAATTCATAATAGCGGTGTTGATGGCGGTGGCGTAAATCGTCTTGGTTGTCTTTTTGTAAGGCAGTGGTTAAGCTGGGGTGGAATTGGAGATAAATTAAATTTTCCCCTATGTTCTCAGGTTGGATTAAACCATTTGAAATTAAAACCAGCAGTAATTTTCCCCATTGTTCCTCTGAAAGTTCGGTGATGGCAACTAAATTTGAAAGTAAAGCCCCACCCTGAAACACGCCCAACCTCGGCAACAACCCCCGCGACTCCTCATCCAACTGCTCAATCACCAACTGCAAAGTCGCCTCAACCGGATTATTCGGCAATTTCAACATTAACTGATTTAAACGGCTCTCCAAATTCTCCAAATCCTCACTTTCTAAAGAACGTGCCAATAAACCAATCGACAATGGATGAAACTGCACTTTAGCGAACCAACGTAATAATTCATCTGTTTGCAAACGCACCGGATTATCCGACAAAACCAACAATTGTTCAAAATAATGCAAGGCATCCTCTTTATCCAAGCCTTCTAACCTCAATTGCCGAAAATCGGCATTTTCATCACGCACTTGATAGGCTTCATGCCCTAATGCCACTGGACGAGTCGTTATCAAAACGCGGGTTTCACCCAATAATGACCATTCATGTGCAACTGTTAATAATTCCTGCAAAGTGTCTTGTTTTTCGGTAACGTACACCTCTAAATTATCTAAAATCAATAAAATACGCTGAGTCTGCAACACCGCACTCGCCGCTGTCACATCCACTAAACTTTGCTCAACCACTGAACCCAACGTCGTCACCGCCCATTGCACTGCATCCAACCCTTGGTAACCCGAATAATTCACAAACACCACCGCATCAAAGCCCGATTTTTGCAATAACCAACGCCCTAATTCTTGAGCTAAAAAAGTTTTGCCTTGCCCACTAAAACCACTTACCACGACACGCCGTACCCCTTCGACAAACCAATTCTCAATTTGCCATAATTCCCTACTCCGTCCCCAAAATCCAGCGTTTGGCAATATCTCTAAATTATGCTGATGAGCTTTTGGTAATTCCTGCGTCATTCTCGAAACCAGCGGAATATCTTCACCAGCTTGATACAAAGTAGGTAAAAACCAATCACTCACTTCAATCTCAACACGCTCTTGCCCACGTTGCAAATAGCGGCGTTTTCTCTCTTGCAACAAAGCATGACGCGCCTTATCCAAAGCCATGCCGACACTTTTTCCCTCAGCTATTTCCCGATAAAATCCGCCAAACAGCAGTTCAATTGCCCGCGCCATCACCGAATAACTCATGGCTAAGACTGACGGCACACTGGTTGCCACCAAACCAACGGCTATACTGCCGATAGGTTCTTCGTCGGTTTCCTCATGTGCTACCATTGCCGATTGACAAGCCGATAACACCATCAAACGTACTTTGGATTTTTACAATAAATAGGCTAACCAAGAGGTTGGCACATAAAATTTATCTCTACCGTTTTCTCCAGATTTTCCCGCTTTTTCAAATAACAAATAACCCGTATTCGCGCCAATCTTTAAATTACGCAACTGTTTACGCAAATTTCTGGGGAAACTATTGAGTTGTTCAATAGATTGACGCTCAAGTCCAGTCGTTTTATCAAAAACACCATGCCCATCAAAATGGATGACATCAACACGCGGTAAATCTGGATTTTCCAAACGTTGCCATAAATTTTCCAAGGTTGCTGGCTGTAAAAATTCCACCGTAATAGCGGGATAATTTTCAATCGCTTTTAACACGGCTTGAGCATCGGTGCGTGGATTAATAAAACTTTCACCTTGTGGACGACTGATGACAAATAAGATATGTAATTGCGATTGAGTCGCATAAGTCGGAAAAGTGGTTTTGGGTGGAATCCGCCGTAAAATCGTAATCGAAGGTTGATGCGTAAATAAAAACTGCCCAGCATCATGCAATAATTCCCACGGTAAGGATAAAATTTTCGGCTGTTGGGCGGTAATGGTGAGCAAATATTTATCACTCGGCGTATTGATAAACTGAGAAAATAATTGTTTTGCCGCATTCTTAAATACCGCATCAAATAAGCTTTGCCCCCATTGCGGTAATTGCACGGAGACTCGCTCGGCTTCTTTATCATCAATATCCATCACATACTGCGCGGCATAGACTTCTAAATAATGCCGAATCGCCTCTCTATCTTGGGTAGAAAGTGGTATTGCAAAATCAACCGTTACTGGAGGATGTTGAGCAAAGTGAATGGTGACTTGTTGGAAATTTTTAAAATGTAAATTGAGTTCTTGAGGCATATTTAATCATCTTTTAAAATAACTTTCTCCGTCAAATAGATAACATCTTGCTGACGACTAACACAGTGCAAATCAACCAAATCTTCTAAAATCTCATCCAGTTCATCAACACTTAAACTGAAATGATAGTTATCCTGCATTTTGGCTTGCAATTCAGACAAAGGAATTTCCAAAGCCAATTCACCACCAGATAAATGATGCAAGGCGACTAAAACCCCAGCTTGTTCAGATTCTAATTCAACCGTTGTCAAATTAATTGCAAATTGAATCAGACGTAATCCTGCGCCTACGTTAAGTAGCCATTTCTCTGAAATCAAACCATTAATAATTGTGACTCCATCAGTTGATTTATCCAACAATTTGTATGAGTGAGTGACAATATCTTTAATACTAATGACTAAATTAGGCAAGAGTTTCTGAGTTTTCGCCACGACAACGACTCCATCTTTATTACGCTCAATCGTCACGACTTTTGCCTGTGACTCATTGCTAAAAATGCTACCATTCTGATATTCCTCTATAAAATCTTGAATAGCTGCAATGGCTTCAACACCTTTTTGTTTATCTTGAAAAGCGAACTGTCCATATTT
>JAUXCJ010000432.1 GCA_030618965.1 Thiomargarita sp. | reverse complement strand
TTTACGGGTAGGATTATCAAATAGATAAAACGGATCATCATCTTTGGTTAATAACGGTGTCAATAATGTAAATTCTAATAATAATCTAGCACTATATCGGGGAAAAGACTCCAATACTTCTTCTTTACTACGACGGGCAGTATCCAAGTCACGCGGAATAATTTGACAAGGTAAGCGTTTGGCTTCGCCGTGACTATTTTTGTCGGGTTTGACTATGCCATGTGTTTGTAAAAATTGGGTTCTGGCTTTGGTTAAGTCTTCTTGGCTATTAACATCCTTACGGGCGCGAGAAGCAGCTAATAACCAGCCACGCTCAGTCGGCGTAAATCTAAATGCTTTATCAGCTAATAAATCAAAACAACTCATTGTGAAATACTACCTCTTATTATTTTTTTACGTTTGCGTTGTACAGTCGTCGGTTTTGAAAATAAATTCAATTGATTAATCCCTTGCCAATTAACAGAACTAGCCCTTTTAGGACCAGCATTTAATGCTGTTTTTATCCGATTTAGTATATTATTACGATTTGTGATAATTTGACTATTTGTAGTATGTGGCAATACGCCCCAAACTCTCAAGGCGGATTCTTTATCGTTCAGAGGATAAATAGCTGAAACGTTGATTGCACTACCCCATTTATCTCTTAAATCGCCAAAAAGATAATGGCGTAAATCGGTTTCATTTCGTTGACGAAAACTGCTCCGCAAATGTGCTCGATAGCGTAATCCTATTTCTAAACATTCACGGAATGAACTAGATGCTGCATCAGAAAAGCGTATTTCCGCAAAAAAGGCGTTTTGCAAATTAGGTATATCTATCAAAGCTTGTCCAACTTGCTCTTGATTCAATGGCTTAACATCAGGTAATTTCTCAACTTTAACTACGCCCAAACCAAATTGATCTTTTGCCCCTAAAGTTGCGTGGAGGATTTGGATACGCAAAGCTAATAATAACAATTGCCAGTCAGTATCGCTAATACCACGTCTAGTTAAAGTGAGCGTAAATTCACCTTTTTTAGCAGAATTGAAAAACCAACCTCTATGTTGATGCGTATCATCTTGCCAACTAATTTTGTCTGGTAATTCCTGTGTTTCTAAGCGGCTAATATCCCAGCGCAATGCGACTTTTTTAGCATGTACATTATTATGATTTGTTTCTGTAGTTGTCCCCCAGACTTCGGTTTCAAATTGCTCGTTGCCTAGTGCTGCCGCTAATAGACAAGAGAAAGAGCGAATACTGCCCAAAAGTCCTGATGGATGTAGCTGTTCTCCATATTGCCCGACTCCGCCTGTGTATAGTGGCGTTAAGGTTTTTAGGTGTAAAGTCAGAGACTCCGGCTGCTTTAAACCTTGTAATGCTGTCATGTTTTTTCCTATTATTTTAAATGATGCGGTGAATTTCAGACCTCCGAGGTTTATCAAACCTCGGAGGTCTTACCGCTTAGTGTTGTTGCCCAGACCTCCGAGGTTTTAGAAACCTCGGAGGTCTTACTGTTTAGTGTTGTTGCCCAGACCTCCGAGGTTTTAGAAACCTCGGAGGTCTTTCGTCAATTCCAGACCTCCGAGGTTTTATAAACCTCGGAGGTCTTGCCGCTTATTTATTCCTTTTCTTAAAGAGGTAGAAGTCCGGCCTCAATGAGTCTTTCTACACTGGGAGCCGTATCTCCTAATAAAACTTCTAATTCTTTCTGGTTTTGTTGCTTGACACTTTTTCGCCAGTTCCAATCTTGTCCATCCTTTCTGAGCCAAGAAGGCATTTTTTCTAAATATTGCAAAGTACCTTGACGTTGGCGTTGAAATTTTTTGACCCAATCTTCCCTTTCTGGAGCATTTAAAAAAGAGCCTAACGCTGCTAATTCAAACCAATAGCGATCCTGTTCCAGTACATCGTAGATTTCTTCTAAAGATGGTAAATCAAGTTTTAGTTTAGGATTTTCTCTACAATAAAGATGTAGGTAAATAAGAGTAAAGCCTAAAGGCCCAGCGTCTTGTAGAGTATGGATACGATCACGCAGAACATCTGCATACAGCATAAGTAAATCAACAGCTTCAGGATCATTACCACGCCATGCCCATAAAGATAAGGCTCGTATGAGGTAAAATTCATTTTCATTACCAGTGCCCAAATTTTGGCGTATTTTCTCTTCGTTAGTAAGTATCCTTTTTACTTGTTTAGCATAATCAGGGGCTTGTTTATATCTTAAAAAAGCTGTGACATAAAGTAACCAAGCTAGTTCTCGTTCTCCATTTTCATTAAATAATTCAATACTCTCTTGCTGCTTTTTCTTGTACTTACTAATTGCTTTATAAGAAAGATTTTGTTTAAGTGCTAATCGTGCCGCACGATCTAATAAATTATGACGATCTTTTCTGGCTTTTTGCGTTTGTTGTACGGCTAAATATTCATCTAAAGTTTCACATAGTAAGCTGCCTTCTTTAGGTAAGTTTAAATCAATCAATAAATTAACTAAGATACCAAGCAATCCTTCTCCCAAACTATATACAGTCTCTGGCGTAAGTGAGCGAAAGCCATCAACAAAGTCGGAGGCCAA
>JAUXCJ010000372.1 GCA_030618965.1 Thiomargarita sp. | reverse complement strand
GCGCGTATTATGGGAATTGAACTGGTTCGATTTGATATGTCTGAATATATGGAACGGCATACAGTGTCGCGTTTGATTGGTGCTCCTCCCGGCTACGTAGGCTTTGATCAAGGAGGCTTGCTAACGGAAGCAATTAATCAAAATCCTTACGCCGTCTTGCTGCTAGATGAAATTGAAAAAGCCCATCCTGATGTTTTTAATTTATTATTACAAGTTATGGATCATGGTTCATTGACAGATACCAATGGGCGCAAAACGGATTTTCGTCATGTGGTTATTGTGATGACAACGAATGCAGGCGCTGAACTAGCGAGCCGGGCTTCAATCGGATTTAACATACAAGACCATTCCACCGATATGATGGAAGCCATTAAACGCGCTTTTTCTCCTGAATTTCGTAATCGCTTGGATGTAATTTTACAATTTAAAGCCTTAACTCCTGAAAATATCGCCTATGTGGTGGATAAGTTCATCATTGAACTTGAAACGCAGTTAGAGGCGAAAAATGTGACGATTGAAATAGATGAAGCCGCACGGCAGTGGTTGGCGAAAAAAGGCTATGATCCCCAAATGGGTGCCAGACCGATGGCGCGTTTGATTCAGGACAAAATCAATAAAATCTTGGCTGATGCCTTGCTGTTTGGAAAATTGGAACAAGGGGGACATGTGCGAGTACGTGAGGAAAATGATGAACTCTTGTTTGATATTGAAGAATCAAAGGAGATTAAAGAAACGCCTCATACTCCTAGTAGTAATTTGATATTTAAGGAAATTACTTAACGATTATAATGAAATCTTCCAACTTTTACCGACAAGCCGAGTATTGGCTCAGTGCCCATAAAATTTCACAATTGCCTGAAGATAAAGGATTTGAGGTGGCATTTGCTGGGCGTTCTAACGCTGGAAAATCGAGTGCTATCAATGTGATAACTGGTCAACGAGCCTTAGCGCGTACCAGTAAAACGCCCGGGCGCACACAACAAATTATTTTTTTTAAGTTGGATGATAGTCATTGCTTGGTTGATTTACCCGGCTATGGTTTCGCTAAAGTGCCGATGGCAGTAAAACTCCATTGGCAAAAAACCTTAGAAGTTTATCTACAAACACGCCGTAGTTTACGTGGTTTAATATTAATGATGGATGTGCGCCATCCACTAACACCCTTTGATGAACAAATGCTTAATTGGTGCAGCCTTTCCAATATGCCCGTTCATATTTTGCTGACTAAAGCCGATAAACTCAGTCGTGGCAAAGCAAGTGCCAGCTTACAGCAAGTGCGTCAGCATTTGAAAAATATTTCAGGAGAAATGAGCGTACAATTGTTTTCATCCTTAAAGCGCATTGGGATTGAAGAAGCTACAATGCGCTTGAATAGTTGGTTACTGGAGATTGACACGCCTAGCGAGTTATCTGTTTAAATATTCTATTGTGATTTCATTTTGATGATATTTCAGTTTATTAATAGCACCATAATCATTTTGTATGCACAAGGATTTTTTCAGTGGTATTTCTAACATAAGAGCCAGCAAGGTACGAATCACCCCTAAATGGGTGACAATAATAACAGTTTCATAAGCTTCTTTTGTGATTACATCATTCCAAAACGCTTGGCATCGCTCAAATAAGGCTTGATAACTTTCCCCATTGGGCGGTGCAATATTGACATAATCATTCGCCCATTCTTGGATTGAATTTTTATCAATATCATTCCAGTTCTGCATTTCCCAATCACCAAAATTGAGTTCCATAATCCGTTCATCTGTCATAACTGGATTACCATGATTTAATTTTGTAGCCAATTGTAAACAACGCTGTAAAGGACTGCTGATAACCATAGCATTTTCTGGGAAAGTTTTAATTTTAAAGGTATTATCAATTAAAGGAACATCGGTTTGTCCATAACAAATCCCACTTTTGACATCCACTTGAGTGTGTCGAATTAAATAAATGTCCACAATTCTGTCTCCATTTTAGATTCCCATGTTTTTTCATATATGCTAACACTACAATCACTTTTCGGATTAGTCAGTATTCTTTTTATAGCCTATGCTTTCAGTGAGGAAAGAAAGGCTATTGCATTTAAACCGATTATCATCGCGGTTTTGATTCATGCGGTACTCGCCGTGATTTTTTTAAAATTGCCTATTTTTCAGGACTTTTTCTTATTATTGAATAAAGTTGTACTGGCGTTAGAAACTGCGACAACAGTAGGCACGAGTTTTGTTTTTGGTTATATCGGCGGTGGCACAGCACCCTTTGAAATAGAAGCGGGAAAAGAGGGCATGATGTTTATACTCGCCTTTAAAGCACTACCATTACTGTTATTTATCAGTGCTTTGTCCTATCTACTTTATTACTATAGAATTTTACCAAACATTGTTCAGTTCTTTTCTTATTTACTGCAAAAAAGCTTAAATATCAGTGGTTCGGTAGGCTTAGGCGTAGCAGCCAATGCTTTTGTTGGTATGGTAGAATCCCCATTATTAATACGTCCTTACCTTAAAAATATGACACGAGGCGAAATTTTCTCAGTCATGGTAGCGGGGATGTCAACCATTGCGGGTACTATGATGATTTTATACGCCAACATATTATCTAGCAAAGTACCTGAAGCGATGGGGCATATTTTAACAGCTTCTGTTTTAAACGTTATTTCAAGTTTAATCATTTCTATGTTGATGATTCCTCATCAAAATAACTTTCAAAAACAAAGTTTTAAATTGCCTAAAATCGCTGATAGCGCTATGGATGCCATTATTAAAGGTACAAGTGATGGAGTGAAATTATTGATTAATATTATTGCGATATTAATCGTCTTAATTGCATTAGTGAACTTAATCAATCAGATTTTGCAACTTTTACCAGAATTCAATAATCAAGCAATCACATTACAAGGCATTTTAGGCGTGATAATGGCTCCAAGTCGGAGGCCAAGCG
>JAUXCJ010000405.1 GCA_030618965.1 Thiomargarita sp. | reverse complement strand
TTCTTTACCGACTTTTTCCATTGCTTCTGCAATGATTTCGCCGACTGATGTGTCAGAGTTAGCTGAAATAGTACCGACTTGAGCAATTGCCTTATCATCCGCACAAGGCTTAGAAAGATTTTTCAATTGTTCGACACTAGCTGTCACCGCTTTATCAATACCGCGTTTTAAATCCATAGGATTCATACCAGCAGCTACAGCCTTCATGCCTTCCTTGACAATAGATTGGGCTAAAACGGTAGCAGTTGTAGTACCATCACCAGCGATATCGGAAGTTTGAGAAGCCACCTCCTTAACCATCTGAGCGCCCATATTTTCAAATTTATTTTCTAATTCAATCTCTTTGGCTACAGACACACCATCTTTTGTGATGGTGGGCGCACCAAAAGATTTATCAAGCACTACATTACGACCCTTAGGTCCCAAGGTGACTTTCACAGCATTTGCCAGAATGTTCACCCCTTGAATCATTAGGTGACGTGCATCATCAGAAAAGCGTACTTCTTTTGCGGCCATAGTAATTTTTTCCTTTTTATTAAAAGTTGTGTCAGAATAACCAAATTTAAGCTTCAATAATACCCATTATGTCTTCTTCGCGCATTACCAGCAATTCTTCACCATCTATTTTTACCTCGGTGCCAGAATATTTACCAAACAGCACCATATCATCGACTTTTACATCAAGGGAACGCACTTCACCATTATCTAGGATTTTGCCATTACCCACAGATAGCACTCGACCACGAACGGGCTTTTCGGTAGCAGAATCTGGAATGACGATACCGCCAGGGCTGGTTCTTTCCTCTTCAAGACGTTTAACGATCACTCTATCATGTAATGGACGAATTTGCATATTAGTTTTCTCCTTAATTAACAAGAATTAAAATCTATTAAAAATTGTGTTACTAGTCTAATTAAGTGTGATTATTAGCACTCACTATCAACGGCTGCTAATAATAAGGACACAAGTTTTAATCTCAAGGGCTAATCATTATAAAAATAGCATTAAAATTTGTCAAAGACATTTTTCTTATAAAGATAAATAAATCAAATAATTATAAATCAAGGTTGGACAGCTTAAGATTTGTTTGGGAAAATTAAACTATTTTATCTGTCTACAGGATAGTTAGCAAAATGGGTCAAAGAATAACAATCGGATTTAGTCAACTCATCAAACCAGCTTGGTTAGATATGACTGTCCAACAAAAATTAGAAGGGCATTCCCCGAAATTGATTAGGGCAAAATTAGATCAATTTTTATCTGATCAAATTTCAGTCGGTAGCACTGCTAAAGGTAATACTCGGCAAAAAACCGTCTCTATTCTCTCAAAAATGTGGCTGAATGTACCAAAACCCATTGAATCATTTAGGAATGACGGATTGATCTTATTTAAACGTATGCCAAAAAATACACAAATAGCAGTATATTGGGGAATGGCAATGGCGAGTTACCCATTTTTTGCGACCAGCGCAGAAATTGTCGGGCGATTATTGCGACTACAAAATGAGATTTCCACAGCGCAATTGCAAAAACGTATTACTGAAAAAATGGGAGAAAGAGAGACTATCAAAAGGGCAGTACGCCAATTAATACGTACTTGGGTAGAATGGGGGATTTTAAAACCAACAGATAAAAAAGGGCAATTTGTCGCAACAGATGTACTAATACTAACAAATACAGAAATGACAACTTGGATATTAGAAGGCGCATTAATCGCAAGTAAAGGCGATTCAGCTATATTACATTCACTAGTAAATTATACCCCAGCCTTATTTCCGTTTAAATTATCATCAAGCTATTTTATACCAAATGAACGCATAGAAACCTTTAATCAAGGTGTAAATGATGTCAGTGTTGCACTGAGCGACTACAATGTTGAGCCAATCAAACCAAGCCCAAAAGTGTCGCCCACTCGAAAAAAAACCAAAAAACGACAAACTAAATCGCCTCGTTCAAAATCGAAGCCGATAAATACTCACGATTAAGGCGAGCAATATGGCTCAATGAAATATTTTTGGGGCATTCATAAGAACAAGCCCCAGTATTTGTACAACTACCAAAACCCTCTTTATCCATTTGAGCGACCATTTTTTCAACCCTTAATTGTTTTTCCACTTTTCCCTGTGGCAAGAGGGCTAAGTGTGACACTTTGGCTGCAACAAAGAGCATAGCTGATGCATTTTTACAGGCAGCAACACAGGCACCACAACCAATACAATCTGCCGCCTCAAAGGCTACTTTCACATTATTATTAGGAATAGGAATGGCGTTAGCATCTGGAGCAGAACCCGTATTAACAGAAATGTAGCCACCTGCTTGAATAATTCTATCAAAAGCAGATCTATCAACTATTAAATCTTTCAATACAGGAAAGGCTTTAGCTCGCCACGGTTCTATATAAATAGTGTCTCCATCCTTGAAATGACGCATATGCAATTGGCAAGCGGTCACACCTTCATCAGGGCCGTGCGGTCTACCATTAATATAAAGACTACACATACCACAAATACCTTCGCGGCAATCGTGATCAAAAGCAACTGGTTCTTGACCTTTTTTCAGCAATGTTTCATTTAAGACATCTAGCATTTCTAGAAATGACATTTCTGGAATAATCTTATCAAGGCTATAATCAACCATTTTACCTGGTGTGTTGCTATTTTTTTGCCGCCAAATTTTTAGATATATTTTCATGGTTTTTTTTTATTACTACCACTTTAAAAATAGATTTATTTTAGTTTCTAG
>JAUXCJ010000334.1 GCA_030618965.1 Thiomargarita sp. | reverse complement strand
TACTGAAATTATTGAGCATTTAGAAAATCCAAGATCATTTCTTAGGGATATAAGTAGGATAATAAAGCCAGGAGGTGTTTGTGTTTTAAGCACACCAAATGTATTAAACTTAAATTCCAGATTAAGATATTTATGGTTTGGTTTTCCACAGCTATTCGGTCCATTGTCAATCGAAACGAGAAAAATTGAGAACTGCTCTGGGCATATTTCACCAATTTCATATTTTTATTTATCTCATGCACTACAGGAAGCAGGGTTTAATGATATTATTCTGGATATTGATAAATATCAACGTTCAGGAATGGCCAAATTGATTGCATTTTATCTGCCTATTAAGCTTATGGAAAAATTAATTCAGAGAAAAGAAATTTATAAGTATAAAACTATTGATGAAACAAATATAAAAATTGTTAATCAGATTAATTCCAAAAAGGTGCTACTGGGAAGAACTATCATTGTAACAGCAAAAAAATCAATCTAAAAAAATTATATTCATATCTAAGATAAAGCCAGCGTAGGGTGGGTAGAAGCGAAGCGGAAACCCACCATTCCTCCTAGTCGTCCCTACTGCTTTTCGTTCAAGGTAACCTTGAATTCCAAAATTCCTCAAGATAACGCATAAAATTCAAAATTCCTGGTGAACTGTGGCAAGATAACGTTCCACTTCTGCTATCCCAACCCCAATTCCTTCATATTGTCCTGATATTGGGCGAATAGTTGTCTTGCGTTTGATTTTTTTTGTCATTGGATCCGCTTCATTCAGCACTTCGGCAAACATAATTTCTCCGTTTTCTATTTCTAAAGCAGATAGTACAACGGGAGAGTGGCTATTCATAATCAGTTGTGATAAGGGTTCTTCTACATTATCAAGTTATTGAGGATTAGTTACTAATTCTTGTAGGCGTTGTATCATGGATTTTAAGCGTCGAGGATGAATACCGTTTTCTGGTTCTTCAAAACAAACTAAGCCTCTATGTTTGGGATCATTTAACAGTGTCAGCAGTGCTAACACTCGCAATGTGCCATCAGATACTACCCGTGAAGAAAATGGGGGACCTTCACGCATACTAATCTCAAGACGATATTCACGATTATTTGAATCTGTTTGAACTGTTAAATCGACGATACCTGGGATAAGGCGAACTAAATCAGCTCTAATATTTACTAATGCTCCTAAAGGAGAGTTGTCATTTCTTGTTTCTGCTTGAATACGTGCTAAGACGCTCGGCAAATTTGAACCATCTGGCAACATTTTTTCTGGTGCAATCATTGCGCTGGGACGGCGTAACGCTATCGGATTCAATTGTAGAAATCGCCAACCGCGTAATTCTTCTCGTAGTGCGTATAAATGAGGATAGTCGGCAGGTAATACTGGATAAGATAGTTGCTTCGGCGGAATTTGCTGGACGGCTGCGCCCTTTCTGAATATCTTCGTGAATATGAAACTGAAGTTTTCCCTCGGTTTCGGTAGATAACCAATTGGTGCGGCGATTATATTTCAAAAATCGCTCTTTGAATGCTTTTGAAGGTTTTTTATTGTTCGGTTGCCAGTTATCATCACAGGCTAAAATCGGTTTCGCGCTTTCTTTTGATACGACTACTCGTTCAATTTGCCGTTCATCTTGTCTGCGCTCTATTTCAAGTTCATAGCGAATTCTAGAATGGCTTATTCTAACCTCAGTTCCCCAAGCATCAGATAGTTTTGGCTCTAAAAGCACCTCGACTGCGAAAAACATTTTATTAACGAGTTTTCCATCGGTTTGTCGCCGAAACAGTTCATAAAGTTCTCCCCGCATTTCTTTAACCGCTGTGCTTAAATCATTTTCCGCTAAACTGGATAAAAAACGAATGGCATCAAAAAGGTTTGATTTGCCAGAGGCATTTGCTCCCAAGATGACTAAAAAAGGATTCACATCCATTTTGAAGTTATCAAAAGTTTTAAAGCCGCTTATTTCAATTTTAGTTAGCATAAAATGTTTGAACTGTGATTTGTGTTATTAAATGATGTAATTTTCATTGGACTTGTCCTGAAGCTGAAAAATACGGAGCTGGTTGCAAATTGGATCCAGCAAAATCTATGAAAATTAGCTTCGCTTACTTCGTTTCATAGTTCGGTACTTATGCTATCAGCGTTTATTTAAAATAAATCACTGTGGGTTCCCAATCTGGCTAATTGGAGTTCAAAGTCATTGGTTTTATAAATAAGTAATAAATCCGGCTTAATATGGCATTCACGAAAATTAGACCAATTGCCAGTTAATTCGTGATCTTTATATTTTGCATCAAGGGGCAATTCTTGCTCTAAGGTGGAAATCACTTCAAATATAATTTTCAAATCTGGTAGTGGTAACTTTCTCAGCTTTTTAAAGTCTTTCTTAAACTGGGTTGAGTAGATAATATCAATCATTATTAAGCTTAACCTCAAGTTCATTAAATAATGAAGAAGTATTGTTTACCTTATGGCCTTTTCCTTCGCTTAATTCTTGTATAGCCTGTAACGTAATTTTATTAGGCTGTTTTTTCTTAATTTCAAATGGAATTCCACCATAATTAATAACAGCTTTAGCAAACAATTTAATGGCTTGAGAAGGGCTTAATCCAATTTCTTCGCATACTTGAGTGAATTCAAGCTTTGTACCATGATCAATGCGTGTGCTAATCATATCTGTTTTCATATTTAAGAACCTTGTTGTATTGCAAATTAAATCAATTGTAATATCATTAAAAAACCCAAAGGCAAGTATATTGGCGATAAAAATGTATGAAAACAATCAATACATCACCTTAAATTCACCTTCTCCAAGCAATCTAGTTAATTCTCCAATCAATCCTGCGCTCGGTTTAACTTGCCAATCATTACCAAGTAATAATTTAACTTTTGCCTCATCTTGCCCCTGATAATGGATTAATACCTTACAGCGTCCTTGCTGGTAGTTTTTAAGTACTTTTACCAATTCTCGCGCAAGTGACTCCGGAGGCGTTTTAATTCTCATTTCCACACGCTTAGCATAAGTTTCACGCTCTATTTCAAGCGTTGAAATTTTAGTTGCTGTCATCGCATTAGCATCATTATAGTCATCACGTCTTACCTCTCCATCAATGATTAATAAGCTATCTTTTATGACAATCGGTTGTACTGTTGCATATAATTCTGAATAAACTTTTACTTCTAATTGTGTCG
>JAUXCJ010000091.1 GCA_030618965.1 Thiomargarita sp. | reverse complement strand
GAACAGCTGAATGCCCACATCACGAAATGCACCCACAGGGTTTGAATATTGATTTAAATCAGCTCCCGGAGTAGTGCTAGGAGCCTTATTACTATCATTAACATCAGGAAAACGCTCCAGCATTAGCTGTTTGGTAATAGATGTAAAATTAATATAATCTAGATATATTCCCTCCATCCCTTCATCTGCCCCTGGGGTTTTAAACAAACCGAGACGAATACGTGCATGAGGAATATGGTTCAAGGTAATACTGGCATCTGTTATACGAGCGGCAGCTCCGTTGCCGTGGGTGATTCCATTGTTACCGAATTCTGCTTGGAAAAAATAGTTCGTATTGCCATCCAATGGATTAGCACCACGTACCCCTATCCTCGCACGGTAAATATTAAACCCTGATTGATCATTCAGGTTTGGACTAATAAGTTTAGCCGAGTTATATAATTCAGCCCCACTACCAGTGACATAAGGATCAGAAAAATCATGCTGGTATTGCATCTGTACAACGCCCCATAGTTTAGCCCGCCCGGCAGATGATGTGGACTCAGTTCCCTGTAACATTAACCAGTTTGCTGCATAGGCAACACCAGCGATCAGCATTGTTGCTAATAATGCGCTATATAGTAGCGATCTTTTAAATTTGATTGTGTACATAATAATTCACCTTTTTCTGGTTAGATTAAAATGTAATTTTTAGCAACCAAAAATCTGATAAAAGCGCGATTTATGCAGGTGCGCTACTAAGCCAATTTTCTACCGAAAGATCAGGAACTCTATTAAATTCTCGAATCTGGTTTGTAACCAATACAGCCTTTATGCTTCGCGCATGGGCGGCAATTAAAAGATCATGGTTAGTAATTGTGGTACCCTGTGTTTTTAGCAGTTTTCTAAGAAAACCATAGTGTATCGCGGCATTTTCATCATAAGGATCAATGAGTAAGTTTTGAGTGAAAAGCTTAAGCTGCTTACAACGAGTCTTTATCAGGGAGCTATCTCCATTCTCAACGCCGAAGCACAGTTCACTGTATGTTACTGATGAAATACAAATATTTTTAATAGTCTTGAATTTATGCCGTAGTTTGTCAGGGTGACTTTTCAAAACATATATACATATATTTGTGTCGAGCATGTACATTATTAAAATCTCTATGGTTGCGTATCAACTCTGTCTTTAAAAAAATCATCATTAAAGGCAGGTTTAGAATCAAAGAATTCATCCCATGTTGTTTTTTTTGCAAAAATGATGAGATTATCGCCTTGCTTTCTAATGTAAACCTCATCAGTATCAAAGCGATACTCTTTGGGTAAACGTATCGCTTGGCTTCGACCATTCATAAAAATTTTGGCTATTTTGGTGCTCATATTAACCTCTAATTTAAAAGGTCTATACTATAAGTATAGATCACCTTTTGGTAAAAGCAATATTTTTTGAATTTTAGTTAATTAAATAAATATATATTATAAATATAGACCACTTTTGGCGAAAAACCAGATTTTTTGGAATTTCAGTTGTTATCTTTAAGTTCAATTAGAATGGCGTTATTTTTTTTATACAGACATTTTTTTTGCAAGAGCAGGTTTGCAAACCCCCTCCTGCAATGGCTTGCACAATTAACTAATCAATGTTCCCGCCTTCATTCGTTTTTTAAGTGCCTCACTATCGCGTTTTAATACAAACAAAATCAGAAATAAGTCTAGGTTTTTGGCAAATAAGTCTGCGCCTTTTTTATTATTTCCCAACGCGCCATAAACTGCATGAAGTAAATTCGGTAAGTTCCATCTGACTAAATTACGGACGTGATCGGTACTTTCTCCCTCTTCAGTATATAAGTAACCAATCAGTTCCGCATAACGATGTTGATATAGGAATGATACTTTGTCTTGATCTTCTGTAGATAAACGTTTCCAAAGTGCTGGTGCGAGGCTAGGATGAAATCTTATATAGGGCACCTTGAAATCCTTAAGGTATTTCAGTTCGATTAATCCCATTGTTTCTAATGCTGTACGCAATATGAGCCATTTATCTTCTTTTAAAGATGTCAGGTAAATTATTTCTGGTTGAAATGTTCCTCCTTGAAATACGCCTAAAATTGGTAAACCTGCTAGTATTTCTGTGGTTAAAGTCTGTTTTTGTGTGGTTTTCCAGTGCTGTCTCTTAGACAACCAATATAATAAGCCGGTTTTCTGAATATCCACTGTTAAATCTTTTAAGGAAACGCTTAAAGCCGCCCATAATGGATTATCTGGTGTTTCTGCTATTTTAGTTGCTAAAAGTCTCCCCAATTCTACTGGGTTATGCTCTTTTAAGGCAGTGGCTAAAATTTGAATTGATAAGGGATGAAAATCTATTTGTTTAAATAAATATATGAATTCATCCTGTCTACTGCTTTCAATTTCTACTTTTAATAAATGCTCTATAGTGGAAAGAGCATCTTCTTTATTTAGTCCAGATAATAGTAAATATTCATTAGTCGGATAATCTGGGTGTGCTAAATCAGTTGCAGAAGTAGTTAATAATACCCGACAATTGCCCAGTTCAGACCAATTTTTAACTGCATCCAATAATTCTTGCAATGGTTCTGGCGGTATCCTTTCCAAATGATCTAAAATTAATAAAGTCGGAACATCCTGTAAAGCCGCGACGGCATTTTCTGAATCTTTATCTAGTAAGCTTGCTAATCGCCGAACTGTGAAGCCTAGCGCATCTATGCCATAAAAAGCCGCATAATCGACTAAACACACTTTTTTAAACCAGCCGGAACTCTCTAATTTTTCTCCAGCTTGAGTGACTAAATGGGTTTTACCTTGTCCACCAATGCCAGAAATCGTTAAACGGCGTTTATTATTTTGTTTAAACGCGGTTTCAATTTCTGCTAATTCTTGATGACGACCAAAAAAAACTGTGGTTGTTAGTGTCATAAATTATTCCTAATGTATTATAAAGATTTAACCGCCCCCTCAAACACTTCCCCACGCTCTTCATAATTCTTAAACATATCAAAACTAGCACAGGCTGGCGATAGCAATACGGCATCACCATTTTTCGCTAATTTAGCTGCCTCTATTACTGCATCTTTCATGGTTTTTGCAAAAGCAACCGGTACGGGTAAGTGTTCAGCAATCAACTGCGCGTCTCTGCCGATAAGCACACAAGCTCGGCAATGCTTTGCTACTATATCAGTTAAGGGGCTAAAATCAGCGCCTTTGCCTTCACCGCCTGCAATCAAAATGATTTGTCCTGGTTTTTCTAAGCCCTCAATCGCTGCAATCGTTGCTCCGACATTAGTTCCTTTAGAATCATTATACCAATCAATATGTTGCTTGTTAGCTACCCAAGCACAGCGGTGTGCTAATCCTTTAAATGTTTTCAATGTCTCAAGCATCGCGGATTGTGGTAATCCAACCGCCTCGCCCAAAGCTAAGGCTGCTAAGGCATTGGCTCGCATGATACTCCCTTGTAAGCGCATTTCTTTGGTTGCTAATAAGGGTATAAATAAGTCATTATCTGCGCTGCGGACTAGGTATGGTTCGCCCTGATAATCGGCTATTCTGAAATCACTTTGATTATCATGTAAACTGAAGCTCAAAAAGTGGCGTTGAGGGGGCAGCGTGGCTACAACATGAGGATCATCAAGATTAATGATGATTGTGCCATTACCTTGATAAATACGCTTTTTAGCCACAATGTAATCAGCTAGATCATCATAACGATCCATGTGATCCTCGCTGATATTCAAAATTACAGCTGCTTTGGGATTTAATGAATAGGTAGTTTCAAGTTGAAAACTGGACAGTTCTAAAATATATAAATCAGGGGCAGGTGTGCAGAGCAAATCAAGGGCAGGTGTGCCTAAATTACCGCCTACTTGTACTCGCAAGCCAGCTTTTTCAGCCATTTCCCATAATAACGTTGTGACGGTGCTTTTACCATTAGAGCCAGTGATAGCAACAACAGGGGCATTAGCAGCGCGGGCAAATAGTTCAATTTCACTGATAACAGGTACGCCAGTGGCTTGAGCAAGTGCAGGTTCTTGCAATGAAATACCAGGACTAATAATAATTTCAGTAGCTTGTGCGAGTATTTCAGCGTCAAAACGACCCGTGATTGTGGCTATGTTTGGATAAATTTGTTGACAAGTAGTTAATCCGGGCGGTTTGGGGCGATTGTCCATCACGCACACGGATTTATTCTGATTGATTAAAAACTTGACACAAGCAAGCCCCGTTTTTCCCATGCCCATAACAACACTATGATAGTTTGTACGCTGTTTATACATAAAATGGCATCCAAAAAATCAATTATTATTACATAACGACAGGAAAAATCTAATATG
Organism: Thiomargarita sp.; assembly: GCA_030618965.1. Classification (GTDB taxonomy): domain Bacteria; phylum Pseudomonadota; class Gammaproteobacteria; order Beggiatoales; family Beggiatoaceae; genus JAUXCJ01. Next base: position 1,520 of record JAUXCJ010000091.1, on the reverse strand, counting down.
CTTAATATTGAAGGTGTTTTTTTACAGAGTATATCAATTACTTTACATGTTCTCTCAGTAGTTGTATGGGTTGGCGGTATGTTTTTTGCCCATTTAGCTTTACGTCCAGTTGTCGCTAGTTTGCTGGAACCGCCTCTCCGTTTGTCCTTAATGTCACAAGTATTATCTCGATTTTTCCCTTGGGTGTGGCTCTCAGTTGTACTATTATGGGCGACTGGTTTTTGGATGATTTTTTTCGCTGGCGGCATGGCTAGTATTGGTGTTTATGTTCATATTATGTTGACAATAGCCGCAGTAATGACAATCATCTTTTTATATATTTTTGTTGTCCCTTTTCCAAGTTTAAAGCAAAACGTTGCGGATAAGAATTTTCCAGAAGCTGGTAAAAGCTTAGCCAGTATTCGTCAATTGATTGGTATCAATTTATGGTTAGGGTTAATTGTCATAATTATTGGTACTGGTGGACGCTATATTTTAGGATAAATAATGGCATTGACTAAAGAATTACTTGATAATGTTATTGGGCAAATTAGTCAAATCATCCTTGGTAAAGAATTACAAATCCGTTTAGCTATAACTTGTCTGATGGCGCGTGGGCATGTATTAATTGAAGATGTCCCTGGTGTTGGCAAAACCACCCTAGCCCATGTGTTAGCACGGGTACTTGGTTTGAGCTTTCAACGGATTCAATTTACCAGCGACTTGTTGCCTGCTGATATTATCGGCGTGTCGATTTATGACAAAGAAGATGGACAATTTAAATTTCATGCTGGGCCAATTTTTGCTCAAATGGTCTTAGCAGATGAAATTAATCGTGCAACGCCAAAAACCCAAAGTGCTTTACTCGAAGCGATGGAAGAACATCAAATCACAGTCGAAGGAGAAACCCGTCCGCTGCCATTGCCCTTTTTTGTCGTTGCCACCCAAAATCCGCTGCACCAAATCGGCACCTTTCCCCTGCCGGAATCACAATTAGATCGTTTTATGATGCGTATAGCACTTGGCTATCCTGAACATAACACAGAGCGAGCTTTACTAAAGGGGAAAGATCGTCGAGAAATGATCAAAGAAATAAATCAAAGCATCACTCCTCAACAACTTTTAGAAATACAACAAGCAGTTTCAAAAGTGCATGTTGCTGATCCTTTGATAGATTATTTGCAAGCGATTTTAGAACATAGCCGCCAATCGCCACACTATCGGGTTGGCTTATCTCCCCGCGCTGGCTTAGCAATACGCAACTGCGCCCAAGCTTATGCTTTAATGCAAGGGCGTGATCATGTTATACCAGAAGATGTACAAATTGTTTTACCTGGCATTGTTGGACATCGGCTGGTTGCTGAACAGCAAAATACTGATGTTTTAGTGAATCAACTAATTGAAGCAGTGCCGATACCTTAAAAAAGGAAGGTTAATGATAACAATAGAACATAACCCATCACCAGCGAAACTAGAGGTTATAGGTGTTGATGAATGGCCTATTTGGACTAAGGAAGTCTCAGAATTTCCATGGACTTATG
>JAUXCJ010000298.1 GCA_030618965.1 Thiomargarita sp. | reverse complement strand
TGCAGGGGCGGTAATAATACCAGTTCTAACAAAGCAAACACCGCAATTCCGGTAACTGCGTAAACGCTAGGATTGATAGTGAAACCACCCACAGTGCGCTCCCGCAAACGATTAGAATATAGGCTCCCTAATCCAGCAAAAATCATAAAAGCGCACAAAACCACAGCAACCGCGTATAACGGGTGGCTTAGAAATAGGACAAATTTCTGAATAAACGCCATTTCTATAAAAAGGAAGGCTAAGCCAAGCACTAGGAAATAGATAAAAACTCGTCTTTTTCGTGCTTTGTCCCCAGTTTCGGCTTGCCTAATTATTAATAATGGCAATATTATCAATAATATGCTTGCAATAGCTGCTTGCAATAGCGTCGCAAGTAACACTGGATATCCCCATTCTAGCAAGCCCATACCGCCACTGCCGCGCTTGGCAAATAATTCTGGCAGCAATTGCCATTTAAAAAAGTTAAAGAAATAAGGACGATCATCGGTGGCAGGGGTAATATCGTATTTATAGCGTGCGATAAATTCGTCGCTGGCTGTTCCCAGTAACGCAGTTGCGCCTTCATAAAAATAAGGGCGGTTGAGCAAATTGTATTGATTAGGTTGGTTTGGAGAAATGCCGGGATAATAAGCGGCATCAAAGGAGCGTTCGTCGCAAAAATACCGAAGTGTTTCAATTTCTTGCGCTGTGAAAGCACCGTTTTTGACGAGCAAGGTACTCGTTTTCCAGCCACGAATCAATGCAAGATGCTCGCCCGGTGTTTCTATGCCTGAGTTTTTCAACGCTGCTACGGTGGTAGCGAATAATTTCAACCCATCTCGCGGTGGCAACTTAATCCAACGAGTGATAGCAAGCAAACCGCTGGGATTGAGGTGGGTAATAAATTGTTCTAATGCTTCGACGGTGTATAAATAGTTTTCACTCAAGGCATATAGCCCCGCACTAGAAGCACCAAAAGAATCCAATAATGCCACTTGAATCAAATCATAATTTGTTTTGCTCCCAGTGACAAAACCCCGCGCTTCCGCAATGTGAATTTTGACATTATCCTGCTCATAGAGCCTGCCAGCAAAATCAGCATAATCCTGCTGCACCAGTTCTATTATTTGTGGATTTAATTCTACCGCATCGACATGACTGGCGTGGTGATAAAGAGCTTGTAGAACATCAGTTCCGCCGCCGGCTCCCAACAATAACACCTTGGGACGTTCTAACAAATGGTAAGGGAGTGCCGAGGTGAGGAAATCCATATAATTGAGCGTTTCTCGCTGCCCCGTATAGCGGTTAATGACTGCCAAAGCGTCGCCGTCGGTAAAAATGCCCAATTGTTGAGGCGGAGAAGCGGTGCTATTGAGACTTAAGCCGGGCGCATAGCGAAAAGGAATTTTGTGATTTTCTACAACGGTGAGCAATCCAAGCGGACTGGATCGTTCTTGCAACTTTTGACTGCCCCAGATTTGAAGTGTTTGGCTAAGTCCCTTGTACTGGGAAATCTGTAATGTCGCCCACGGGTGCGTTATGGAAAATACAAAAAGCGTTGCCACTATCACTAATAGAGCGATGAGACTAAATAGGCGATAAGAAACCCAGTTTTTGCCAGAAGCTTGGTTTCTGGCTGGGATACTAAAAAAGACGGCACTCATCAACCCCAAAATGCCTATGATTTTCAACGCATCCAAGGGTGAGACAAAAAATAACAATAGCAAAACACCCAAAGCTCCTAATCCTGCCCCCAGCAAATCAGCACCATAGATAAGCCCCACATTATCTCTAAAATAATAAAAACTGATGCTAATACAATTAGCTACGAAGAAAAATGGAATAGCCAGCAACAGGTACATAGCGAACAAATAAAGCGGCTGATGCCAATCCCAAAGTAATTCCAAGGGATTAAAGGGGAGTTGTTGAGCGATGAGAAAACAAACGACGGCAGAGAATCCAAATAAGACAGCGTTGATAACAAACAGCGTGGTGAATTGTTGTTGCACCCTACGCCTAATCAAAGCCAAAAAAGTACCGCTGGCACCGTAGCCTAATAAAGCTAGGCTAATAATCATATAGGCAAAGTGATGCCATTGGACAATAGAAAACAGGCGTAGCAATAAAACCTCATAACCGAGGGCAGCTGCGGAAAGTAGTGCGATAGCGAAAAGTTGTGGAAAAGGTATCATAATGTCAAAGAAATCGGATTTTTTTTAATCGGTTAAATTTTGAGACTTCATTGATTTTTTCTGTCACAATAACATCAAACTATGACTCTGCCAATTATATCAAGGAAAATAAATGTCTCTAGCTCAACCACTTTTACATGGCATGGCTGCTTTAATCGACCAAGATTTGTCTACTGATTTAGCCGATTATACTAAATTTGGCTTAATGCTTGGTAGTGCTGTTTCTTCTACGGGAAATTTGGAAAAGTCAGTCAATACTTATCCAATCTTGCAAATCTTAGGCGTGGGTGGTATGGGTTGTGTGTTTTTATGTGAAAACTATAATCCCTTGATTGATAATAAAAATATAGTGGTTAAATGCTTTGGGGAAACTTTGACAGGTTCTGGCAAAAAGGTATTTAAAGAAGCTATTGCTATGCGTAAAATCGCTGGTAATTATGTATACTCCACACATTCACAAACTAAACTTAGCTAAAAATAGATTCGAGCTTGGAGTGCAAGGTTACCTTGCACTCCAAGCTCGTACAAGGTAACCTTGTACTCCAAACGAAGTAAGTTTGTAGGTTGGGTTAGCTTTTTTTACGAAGTAAAAAAACGTAACCCAACAAGAACTTGCTACAAAATCTAACCAAAATTGGTATATTATTTATTGCGAGTTACCTTAAACAAATATCTATGGCAAATATTCAAAAGGCAACCAAACATATGAACTGTTTTTAACTACTAACCCATTGTGTTCCAATAGCTTATTATCTACTTTTGCCGGCTTCTTCTTCATCAGTTGTATGCTTTCCCCCAAATACCCAACCAATTGTTTGTAATCCTTTTTGTTCCCCAAACCATTTATTTTATCGACTAAGTTCTGAGGACTTTGCGTTAAAAAAGGCTTTGAAAAAGGAGTTTCCAAACCTTTTATCCCAGAAAATAGTGTTTCTTGGATGAGTTTTACCATTGGCTCAACCTCCGCCAAATCCAGTTTATCGTTACCTTTAACGAACTTCTTCTTTATGGCTGTTTTTAAGGTTTTGGTATGTTTTATCAAATCCTTTAATTGTTGTTTTGAAATCACAACATATAGCTTAACCTTGTTCACCAGAACATATTTTTCAGCACTGCAATCAAGAGTTTTTTTATTCTTCTTGCAATAAAGCACCTTATAAAATTTATTTTCACCGGCTTTATTAATAACAAGTAAATATCCATGGATTATTTTACTTGTTGTTTTACTTTTTTTAGGTTCATCAAAAAGCTTACATTTTCTTTGACATTTCGCACCAATCCAAGTATTCCACTTTGGAACTATTTTGGGGGGTATTAGCTGTTTTTTTTGCTCAGTATTAT
>JAUXCJ010000297.1 GCA_030618965.1 Thiomargarita sp. | reverse complement strand
GGTGCGAGCCGCCGCCTGCGTCGTAATGGTGTTGTGCCTGCTATTATATATGGTGGAGATAAAGCGCCTGTATCATTAAGCCTTTCGCAGAATGAATTGATAAGGCATTTAGAACATGAAGCATTTTATTCGCACATCTTGACTGTTAATATTGAGGGAAAATCCGAAAAAGTTATCCTCAAAGATTTACAGCGTCACCCCTATCACCCCTCAGTGATGCACTTAGATTTGCAGCGCGTCAGTGAAACCCAAAAATTACACATGCGTGTTCCTTTACACTTTATCAATGCTGAGGCATGTATAGGGGTTAAACAAGGTGGTGGGGTTATATCGCATCATATGAGTGAAGTTGAAATATCTTGCTTACCCAAAGATTTACCTGAATTTATTGAAGTTGATTTAGAAAAGATTAATCTCAATGAGGTTATACACTTATCTGACTTAGTATCCCCAGAAGCTGTAGAATTACGGGGTGATGGTGATCATGCGGTTATTTCGGTACATTTAGCCCGTGGTGAGAAAGAGGAAGAGGAAGTAGTAGAAGAAGAAAGTACAGCAGATAATGAGACTAAAGAAGGATAAATGAAGCGTGTCTATTACGCTCATCGCTGGGCTGGGTAATCCCGGCCCCCGTTATATTGCCACTCGTCACAATGCCGGCTTTTGGTTTGTAGACCAAATAGCGGAACAAGCTCACGAACAATTTCGTCGAGAAGCGAAGTTTTTTGGTGAAGTGTGTCGTATTGACTCAAAATACTGGTTACTCAAACCAAATACCTTTATGAACCATAGCGGTCAAGCTGTTGCCGCACTGGCCAATTATTATAAAATTCCTGTTGAACAGATTTTAGTGGTTCATGATGAGCTTGACTTTCCTCCCGGGGTAGCTCGCTTAAAAAAAGCTGGTGGCGATGGTCGGCATAATGGTCTAAAAGACATCATACGTCATCTCGGCAGCAATAAATTTTTGCGTTTACGCTTAGGTATCGGACATCCGGGACATAGCAGCGAGGTTGTTAATTATGTACTAGATAGTGCCTCCCGCGATGATCAAGTAGCGATTGAAATTGCTATGGATGCAGCTTTAGCAACGATTCCTCTGATATTAGCAGGGGACGTTAATAAAGCCATGCTGCAGTTGCATAGTCAGACTTAAGATCATTTCTATTTTATTCCCAATCCCTTCGCCCCCCCTCAGTCCCCCCCACTGGGGTGGAAGTCCCCCCGCCCAGTGGGAGGGGGCTAGGGGGAGGGACCAGTCTATTTTGATTTGAAATCAAACAGGTAAAAAATCATGGGCTTCAAATGTGGAATAGTTGGCCTACCCAATGTAGGCAAATCCACCCTATTTAACGCGCTCACCAATGCAGAAATACAGGCAGAAAATTACCCATTTTGCACAATTGACCCAAATATAGGCATTGTGCCGATGCCTGATGCCCGTTTAGACGTATTAGCCACTATCGTCAAACCGAAAAAAATCATTCCAACAACAATGGAATTTGTCGATATAGCTGGCCTAGTTGCGGGTGCATCTAAGGGCGAAGGATTAGGAAATAAATTTCTAGCCAATATCCGCGAAACTCAAGCCATTGCCCACGTAGTGCGCTGTTTTGAAGATGATGACATTACCCATGTAGCTGGTAAAATTGATCCACTCCGCGATATTGACATCATTAACACCGAACTAGCACTAGCAGACTTAGATACCATAGAACGCGGATTGCAACGGGCGAATAAAAATATTAGAAGTGGCAAAAAAGAACTATTAGCGGAAAAACAACTACTTGAAAAAGTACAAGCTCACTTAGACAATGGGCAAGCAGTTCGTAGCTTGACATTAACCGCAGAACAACAAATAGTCTTGCGTGACTTACACCTACTCACAGCTAAACCGACACTCTATATTGCCAATGTTGCCGAAGACGGATTTGAAAATAATCCATATCTTGATCAAGTGCGCCAACTGGTACAAGAAGAAGGTGCAGAACTGGTAGCCGTATGTGCTGCAACCGAAGCCGAACTGGTTAGCTTAGAAGCCGAAGAAAGACAAGAATTTCTAAACGACATGGGATTAACAGAACCCGGCTTAAATCGGGTAATCCATGCAGGCTATCACTTATTAGGCTTACAAACCTATTTCACTGCGGGTGTCAAAGAAGTGCGTGCATGGACAGTGCAAATAGGCGCAACTGCCCCACAAGCGGCAGCGGTTATTCACACCGATTTTGAAAAAGGCTTTATTCGAGCAGAAGTTATCGCTTATGATGATTTTATCGCTAATAATGGAGAACCAGGCGCGAAAGAATCAGGAAAATGGCGTTTAGAGGGCAAAGACTACATAGTGCAAAATGGAGATGTTATGCACTTTCGGTTTAATGTTTAATGTAATCGGAGTGCAAGGTAACCTTGCACTCCAATAACTATATTAGGTTTGTGAAAGCATGTTAATTAGATTCACAGTAGAAAATTTTTTATCTTTTAATCATCTGGTTGAGTTAAACCTGATAGCATCTGATGAGCGTCGCCATAGTCATCACATTATCAAAGGCGAAACCCAAGAGAACATTGACTTATTAAAAACCTCTATCCTTTACGGTGCTAACGCCTCTGGGAAATCCAATTTAATCAAAGCAATGAATTTTGCCAGACAGTTTATTGTTCACGGAGTATCCAAGAATAGAACTCTCAATGTTAAACATTTCAAATTAGACAGTACCTGTTCAAAAAAACCCTCTCGATTTGAATTTGAGTTCTGTTGTGAAAATCAGCAATTCGCTTATGGTTTTTCCATTGATAACAATAAAGTCCATGAAGAATGGCTATTTGAAATTGGACATGAAAATGACCTACCTGTCTTTGAAAGAGTTGGCAGCACGATTTCTTTTAATTTTGATCATCCGCTGTTTTCAAATATTTCAGAAGATGAAAAACACGAAATCGGCTATGAAGGGCGTGGTACCAGAGATAACTTATTATTTATTACCAATTGCCAAGAACGCAATATTAAGCAGCTAAAATTTATATATGAATGGTTTGCTGAAAAACTCATAATTGTCTTTACGAACTCCAAACATCAAGCACTGACTTCCTTAGCTAAGCTCAACCTTGATTTTTTTAACAAAGTTATCCAATTTTTTGACTTTGGCATCAAAAAAATTAAAGTGGAAGAAATTGATTTTGAACACACCAGCGATATACCTACTCAATTGAAAGATGAAATCAAGGCAGAATTTCCTTATGGCGAAGAAACCATACAATTTATTTCCGTCTCTTCACATAATTATGTTGTTGAAGAAAATAGTTCTGGTGGTTTAAAAGCCTCAAAATTGGTAACAATTAGACATGATGAACAAGGCAATGAAATCATTTTTGAAATGTCCGAAGAATCGGAAGGCACTCAGCGGCTGATAGATTTCATTCCTATGCTGATTGGTTTAGCTAAGGATAAAGTCTTTGTGATAGATGAAATTGAAATGAGCTTACATCCCTTATTAATCAACAAGTTGTTTGAGTTAATCTTAAACCATG
>JAUXCJ010000166.1 GCA_030618965.1 Thiomargarita sp. | reverse complement strand
ATCCTTAAAACTTATGTTGTCGATATAAAATAAAATTGTTAAATTTTAAAGTGATTTTTTATAATTCAACATTTTTTAAGCGATAGGAGTTAAAGGCAAAGCATGAGCAGTGAAAATTTTGAAGGAATTAAAGTTGTCATTATTGATGATAGTAGAGTTATTCGTAAAAGTGCAGAGGTACTTTTGAAGAAAGCAGGTTGCGAAGTAATTACGGCAGAAGATGGGTTTGAATCTTTATCAACAGTGATGGAAGTTAAACCGAATATTATTTTTATTGATATTATGATGCCCCGTCTTGACGGTTATCAAACTTGTGCTTTAATTAAGAGTAATTCGGCTTTTAAAAAAATTCCTATTGTCCATTTAACTGGGCAAGAAGGGTTGCTTGAACGTGCTCGTAGTAAAACGGTTGGCGCGGTTCATTATATGACTAAGCCTTTTAAGCGTGAAGATTTATTAAATATTATTAAAACTTATGTGGTAGATGTGAAGGCGACTAGCTAATAACAACTCACGAAATTTTCTAAATAAAATAACCCCAGATTATATTTCAGATGACAGACTTATCGAAATCACCTTTTCAGTGGCTACAAGAGCTTGAACAGCGTGCTAAACAAGAAGCGATGGGATTGCCTCGCCAAACTGTTGTTGAGAAAATTTGGCGGGGAATTGGCTTTCGGCTTCAAAAAACTTATCTTGTCACATCCATTGATAGCGTGCGTGAAGTTCTCACTTATGATGGAATAGCCCGATGGGCTAGAGTGCCAGGTGCGAAACCGTGGATTAGAGGTTTAACGAATCTTCGTGGTGTATTACTACCAGTGATTGATTTAAATGCTTTTTTGGGGGGTAAACCTATTAGCCTAAAAAAACAGACACGCATGTTAGTTATTAACCAAGGAGGATTCTCTGCCGGATTGCTAGTTGATGAAGTGGTTGGTACGATTAAACATTTTCCTGAGAATCAAAAAGATCATAATACACCTTGCAAGGAAACTTCCGTAGCCGCCTTTGCTGATGGACTATTTAGAGAGGATGATATTACTTGGACAGTGTTTGATATGCAAAAGTTAGCTAATCATGAGTTATTTCAGAACGCGGCACTTTAATAATACTACGGTGAATAATTGAAACCGAAATAATTAAGTTAAAAATTCACTCTTTATCTATTGAAACTTAAAAGTAACATTTTTATTAAATGATGAAAAAAAGAAAATTAGGCACGATGAATATATGGCTAGTAGTTTTTACTGGCATGTTAATGTTGTCATTCATATCAATGATTGCCAGCTTTATCCAGATTGCTATATATGAGCAACAGGATGCAGAGTACTTAGTAAATGTGACCGAATTACGTATGTTATCACAAAAAATTCCTCAACAGGCTTTACAGGCTGGCAGGGGAGAGGTTTCAGGTTTTCAAAATATGGGCTTGATACTGAAGAACTATAATGATTTTTTGGAACAATTGACCAAGAATACGCCCGAATCTTATTTAATTGGTACATCAGAACATGATGCTTGGATAGCTTTGAATAATTTGAGGAGAGTTTGGCAAGGCGGAAAAAGCAATCTGAAGAAAAGTATTAATCATTTATTAGAAACTGAAAAAATGTTGCCTAGTTTCTATAATCAATTAGCAATAATCAAAGAAATGAAGCTTGAACAACTGCTTCAAAAGAGCGATGAACTGATTGATGTTTTGATTTCAAAAAAAGCCAGCCCAATTCAAATGTCTGTGGCTACTCGTCAGTTAATGTGGCTTGATCGTATTATGCATAATACGAGAGGGATCTTTTTTGATGACTACCAAAAAGCAAAAACGGCTAAAGCAGAATTTTATAAAGCTCAAACTCAATTTTCTGAGGCATTGTTGATTTTAAAAAATGGTAGCACTGAACGGAAGATTTCTCCTGTTTCTTCAGAAAAAGCACTAGCAATTATCGAAGAATTGTCTAGCATATTTAATGAGCGTTCTCGAAAAATTAATACCTTATTGGAAAAATCAGATGATTTCTATAAGTCTAAACAGGCTTTGGAGAAAGTGATGTTGCTTAATCCAAAGATATTAAAGAATTTAGACAATATCGAAGCTAGCTATATTAAGATTTCTCAAGAGCGCCTGATTTCACCATTTTTAGGCACTTTATTAGCTGTCATTGTCTTTATTTTATTATTGATATTAGCTTATCTGATTTTGCGTGCTAATAAGGCGCGTAGCCAAGAGACTAAACTGCGTTTGGAAGAAATTGAGAAAGCCAATCAACGTAATCAGGAAGCTATTCTGCGTTTACTTAGTGAGATTTCTGAGTTAGCTGATGGTGATTTGACAGTCAATGCAACCGTGACCGAAGATTTTACTGGTGCGATTGCGGATGCGATCAATTTCTCAATTGAGGCTCTACGGGATTTGGTAATTAGTATTAATAAAACGGCTGTTCAGGTAACAGGAGCAGCACAAAAAACTCGGAAAACTGCGGCACAGTTGACTCAAGAAAGTGAGCGGCAAGCACAGCAAATTTCTAAAGCGGTACAAGCAATCGTTGGTATGGCTAATTCTGTTAAAAAGGTATCAGCAAATGCGATAAAATCAGCCGATGTTGCTAAAAAATCGGTGAATATTGCTAGTAAAGGTGCTAAGGTTGTGCGAGATACCATTACAGAAATGGAGAGCATTAAAGAGCGGATTCAGGAAACTGCTAAACGGATTAAACGTTTGGGCGAAAGCGCACAAGAGATTGGAGAAATTGTTAGGCTGATTAATGATATTGCTGATCAAACCAATATTTTGGCTTTAAATGCAGCAATTCAGGCAGCAATGGCAGGCGAGTCAGGACGTGGATTTGCGGTGGTTTCTGATGAAATTCAGCGTTTAGCAGAACGTTCCGGCAATGCGACTAAACAGATTGATGCGTTAGTGAGGACAATCCAAGGTGATACCAACGAAGCGATCAGTTCGATGGAAAAAAGTACCGAAGGAGTTGTGCAAGGTGCTAGAATTGCTGAAAGAGCAGGTGAAGCATTGACAGAAGTTGAGCAAGTATCAGTTCAGTTAGCTGGGCAAATTGAAAATATTTCGCAAACTTCTAGGACTCAAGCCGCTGTAGCAGCTAATATTTCTGGCACAATGAATATTATTCAGGAAATTACGACTAAAACCTCTAAAGGTACGAATGAAACAGCGGCTTCAATTGAGCGGTTATCGAAGTTAGCTAATGAATTGAAAACCTCTGTCGCAGGTTTTAAATTGCCTGATGATGTGCAGTTTGCTATAGAAAACATGGGCGATACTGTTGATTAGAGTCTTAGGATTTATCCTAAAGGCTTGATCATCGAATTATAACGGAAAAAATATGAACTATTCGGCCTTAACTTGGGTAAAAGCAAGCATTGATGAAAATATTGAGCAAACGCGCCAAGCACTCGGACAGTTCGTTGAAGAATCAAGCGATACCTCAGCGTTAGAACAGTGCGTGAATTTGCTACATGAAATATATGGTGTACTTCATGTATTGGATTTGCAAACCGCAGCTTTGCTAGTTCAAGAAATTGAATCTGTTATGAAATCTATACAGGCAGGCGATACTGAAGATAGTGAGTCAACTTATGAAGTGTTGTTAGCAGCTTTAATTCAATTACCTAACTATTTAGATCATCTTGTGATTGTCCAACGTGATATAAAGCTAGCTTTATTGCCGGTTTTGAACCGATTACGTACTTTAAGGCAGAAAGAAGCTTTGACGGCTAAGGATTTATTTACACCGAAGTTATTTGTGTCAATACCTGAGCAGAAGTCGGTAAAGGTTCCAGATGATAAACTCAAAGAACATATGCAAAAAATGCGGGCTGCTTATCAAAAGGGCTTAGCAGCCATAGTTAAAACACCAAAAGAGCCAACGGCAGGATTAAAATTTCTCTACACCGTCATGCAACATCTGCGACAAGCGACAGGTACGGCACCAATCAGTAATTTTTGGTGGGTAACAGAGGGAATTTTGGAAGCATTGCTGCAAAAAGGTCTTCAAATTAATAAACACATTTTTAATTTATTGAAACAATTGGATACCTTGATAAATCATGTTGCCCAGCATGGAAATGCCGCTTTACGCGCGGCTCCTCCAAAAGCTTTGTTGACTAATTTACTTTATGTTGCAGGACATGCCCATTCAGATGGTAAGCAGATTAAGGCGATTAAAACTACTTTTCAATTGAATGATTATTTAGCATCTGAAAATGAGATAGCAGCTACGAAATTAACGTTTGAAGGGCCTGATATTGAATTGATGAAAACGCTGGTTGTTTTGCTCAAGGAGGATTTAGCCCGAGTAGAAGAAACGATAGATATATTTAATCCAGAAGATCATTCCGATGATATGACAGAACTCAATTCGTTGGTAACTATCTTGGTTAAAATATCGAAGATATTAGAACTACTGGGGCTTAAAGTCGAAAGTCACTCTTTGCAGACGCAGGCGAGCTTAATACTTGACATTTGTGAAAATCGTCAAAAAGCAACAGCTTCAACTTTTCCTGAAATCGTTGAAGCCTTGTTGAAAACCAGGGGTTCAATAGAAATTTTAGGGCAGCAAGGTTTACATGCTATAGAACGTTTACAGGAAAGTGCTGATGCCGACTTTTCAACAACAGCATTATTTGACATAGTACGGGATGAGGGGATTAAAAACGCAACAGCAGAAATGCGAGAAGTGATCGAATATTTTTCAAATTTTATTGAAACAAACACAGTTGATGAACATTTATCAACTGTGCCTAAGCATCTCAAACAAGTGGAAGGTTTGCTGTCGATTT
>JAUXCJ010000170.1 GCA_030618965.1 Thiomargarita sp. | reverse complement strand
TCCTTTTAATCCTTTAAATCGTTATAATCAAGGTTCAGACAGAGAAAAAATCATAATGCTATATCCCCGTTTAGATACCTTATTATGGCTAATAGCTACATTAATTTTAGTCACTTTGCCACATTTATCCCATATATTATTATGGATTCCGCCGATTTTTTTTGGACTACTTTTCTGGCGTTATCAAATCACACGCAAACAAAAACCTTTACCAAGCCAAAAATTGCTATTCGCTATCGCCCTCGTTATTTTTTTCGCAATTTTTTTCAGATCGGGCTTGGAACGTAATGGCTATATTGCATTATTGATCGTATTGTCTGGTATCAAGCTACTAGAAATGAATAACAAGCGGGATGCCTTATTAATTTGTTTTTTAAGCTATTTTCTCATAATTACCAATTTCCTTTATTCGCAATCCATTCCGACAGCCTTATATATGGGTCTTGTAATGCTAGTAGCGACGGCGACGCTGATTAGTATCAATGACAATCGTTTATCAACACGCTTACGTTTACGCTTATCAGGCGTTTTATTGATGCAGGCATTGCCAGTCATGTTTATATTGTTTATCTTATTTCCCCGTGTTGCTGGGCCATTTTGGAAATTGCCGATAGATACACATAGCGGTGTCACTGGTTTAAGTGATAGTATGTCAATGGGCGATGTCAGCCAATTAAGCATCTCCAATGAAATCGCTTTTCGTGTAAAATTTGACGGAGAAATCCCGCCACCTGAGCAACGCTATTGGCGAGGCCCAGTGTTGTCGTGGACTAACGGACGCAATTGGAAAAGGGGATTTGAGCAAAGGTTTGTTAATCAAAAACTTAATCTGCATACTAGCAACCAACCATTTGATTATACAATAACTTTAGAGCCACACAATCGACGCTGGTTATTTGCCCTAGATTTGCCTAGCCAAGCACCTTTAAATGCAAAAATAGGCTCGGATTATCAACTTTTGGCCAATTCACCAGTACGCGAAAGAAAGCGTTATAAATTGCGCTCTTATACCGATTATCGTGCCAATTTAATCACAAATCGACAATACCGGACAGCTTTGCGCTTACCAAGAGGTAAACATTATCGCGCTCGTGCCTTAGCGGCAAAATGGCAACAAGAAAATTCACAGCCAGAGGCTATTATTCAACGCGCTTTGCAATATTTTAATCAAGCCCCCTTTGTCTATACTCACACGCCTGAGCTATTATTCGATGATCCTGTAGATGAATTTTTATTTGAAACCCGCGAAGGTTTTTGCGAACATTATGCAGCCGCTTTTACCATCCTAATGCGAGCGGCGGGTATTCCAGCGCGAGTCGTGACGGGTTATTTGGGGGGAACTATTAATCCAATTGATGGTTATTTGATTGTGCGCCAACGCCATGCCCATGCGTGGAGTGAAGTTTGGTTAGCAAATAAAGGCTGGGTGCGGATTGATCCAACCAGCGCAGTAGCACCTGAACGAGTAGAGCAAGGTATTGAAAGCGCATTACCAACAGCGTTTAATCCCTTTGGTTTGGATATTAATTTCGATCAACGTTCATCTCTGGCCAAAATCTGGCAACAATTACATAACAGTTGGGATGCAATCAATAATGGTTGGAATCAATGGGTGCTTGGATATGGTCCCACGCGACAAGCAGAAATCTTAAAACACTTAGGATTAAAAAACCTTGACTGGCGAGGTATGACAATATTACTCGTTGTCATCATAGCAACTATCTTGTTTAGCTATGCCTTATGGATGTTTTTACGTCCATACTCAAGTCGATATGATCCGGCGCAACAACTTTATTTGCGTTTTTGCAAAAAATTAGCACAGCGCGGTTGGACTCGCCATCCGAGTGAGGGACCGTTAAACTTTGCTAGCCGTGTAGGGCTGGATCGTCCTGATTTAGCCCTACAAATTCAACAAATTGTTGAACTTTATCTACAAACCCGCTATCGTAGTCAATTCCAAAGGCTAGCAAAGTTACGCATCGCAGTGCGGCATTTTCGCCCTTGATAAATCAAGCTTTTTCCAATTTTTAATTGTTTATCAACTTATTAGGAGAAATTGATGTCTGTAAAACATCCTATTATTGCCATCACAGGCTCATCAGGCGCTGGAACAACTACAGTGAAAAAAGCTTTTGAAGATCTTTTTCGTCGTGGTAAGTACAAAGCAATAGTTGTCGAAGGTGATAGCTTTCATCGTTATGACCGTCAAGCTATGAAAACAGCGGTTGCTGTGGCTGAGAAAGAAGGCAAAGACCTTAGTCATTTCGGTCCTGACGCTAATATTCTTGATAAGCTGGAAGATTTATTTAATCAATACTCGGAAACAGGTACCGGACAAATCCGTAAATACTTGCACAGCGAGGAAGAGGGAGAACCCTATAATCAACAGCCAGGGACTTTTACGCCTTGGGAAGACATTCCTTCTGGAAAAGATTTATTGTTTTATGAAGGCTTACATGGTGGCGTTGTCACTTCTGAAGTGAATACAGCACAATGGGTTGATTTATTAGTTGGTGTAGTGCCTAGTGTTAATCTGGAGTGGATACAAAAAATCAGCCGCGATGTTGAAGAACGTGGCTATTCTCCTGAAGCGGTGACTCAGACCATTTTACGCCGTATGCCTGATTATGTGCAGTATATTACACCCCAATTTACTCATAGCCATATTAACTTTCAACGAGTACCATTGGTAGATACCTCCAACCCCTTTATTGCACGCGAGATTCCGACTGCTGATGAAAGTCTGGTTGTGATTCGCTTCAATAAGTACCGTGATCAAGATTTTGCTTACTTATTGACAATGATTCATGATTCATTTATGTCTCGTCCGAATACTTTGGTTGTGCCAGGTGGGAAAATGGGTTTTGCTATGGAAATCATTTTCAAACCGATTATTGAGGAAATGATGGAGAAACGTCGTCAAGCTTTAGGCTTATAACCATAGAATCGCCCTAAAAGCCCTGTTTGCCCAAACAGGGCTTTTATTTGTCAATATTCTTTTGTCGGATGTTAAAATAAGCTTCCCTTACTTCGGTTAGGTACGTTAGGTGAATCAAATGGATAAGTTAATCTGTCGGCGTTGTTTTGTGAGTGGACATGTTCAAGGAGTGAGTTTTCGTTATTATACTCGTCAAGAGGCGAAACGTTTAAATATCTCTGGATGGGCACGTAATTTAGCGGATGGGCGTGTTGAAGTATTAGCTTATGGTGTGCCTAGTGCGGTAGAACAATTATGTACTTGGTTACATAAAGGGCCATCTTTCGCACAGGTGATGAGCGTTCAATGTGAAAACGTGAATTATTCAGAATCTACTGCGGAATTTAAAATTCTCTAATTCATCACTATCCTCACCAACTAATAACTGATAAATAACTGATCAAGATGGAAGTAATGGAAAGTCCGAGAGATATAGTTGAAATCGTTGAAAATACGATGCGTGAGTTCAATTCAGCAATGCAACGGCGAGAAGCCTTGATTGTTAGAATCAGCGATCAAACGAACCAAATTATCCGATTTAGTATGATTGGCTTAACCTTATTGGGTATCGCTGTAGTTACAGTTATTCTAATACTATTATCAGATATGAGCAGCATCACTCAACGCTTAGATAAAGTGGCCGGTTATATGCAGCAAATCAGTCAAAACATCATTGTTGTAGCCGACAATATGACAGAGCTAAAGCAATCAATCGATTTGGTCAAAATATCAATCGAAAACTTAGATGAACATGTCAAAGTCATGCCGCTTATGAATAAGTCTATTGTGCAAATGACAGGTGAAATGTTCAAAATCAATAATAATATTACTCTAATAAACACTAATCTCGTATCTGTCAACGGCAAACTAAATATAATGAGTATTGATATGGCAAAAATGAGCCACCAAATTTTTGGATTAAATAATAAGTTAGGTTTGATGGGACATAATGTTGGTAGAATTGCAAATCCCGTACAAATGCTTCCTTTCCCTTAATTTTAGATTTATTTCTCAATTTTTCATTTTTATCACCTTCACTTTTAAGGAAAATCTATTATTTATGCCTACTTTTAATGTCACACTAAAAGATGATTTTGAAACTGCCGTCAAACGGGTTACGGAAGCCTTGACACAAAATAAATTCGGTATTTTGAACGAAATTAATGTCGATGCTGTTCTAAAAAAGAAATTAGATGTTGATATGCCTCGTTATCGGATCTTGAGTGCCTGTAATGCCCCCATTGCTCATCGTTTAATTAGTCAACATGTTGATATTGGTGCATTATTTCCTTGTAATGTTTTAGTTCGTGAAGAAGAAGATGGAACAACCAGTGTGAGTTTTTTGGATCCAGTTAAGGTTTTTGGATTAACTAACAATCCTGATGTGATTGAAATTGCTGAAGAAGCAAGAACAGAGATGATGCGCGTGCGTGATGCTTTAGCTAGTTAGGCAACTCACGATGTAATCTACCCACAACACACCCCTAACCCAAGGGAATTAAACCTTACAAGTCCCCTCTTGAAAGGGGATTTAAGGGTGTGCATTTAGAGTTACCTAATGAAACCCCTCACCTTGCACCAACCAACCACAAAAAAAAGCAAAGCCGCAACAGCAACAACAGCCAAAGTTTCAAAGCGTGCATGTCCATAAGGATGATCAATATCAGCGTCCTGCGTACTATATTTAGCTGCAATCAATATCACAGCATCACTAATTAAATCCGAAAATGAATGCAAACCATCAGCAATTAAGGCTTGTGAATGCCCCAATACCCCAAAAATAACTTTAACAATGCTCAAC
>JAUXCJ010000291.1 GCA_030618965.1 Thiomargarita sp. | reverse complement strand
CTCGCTTCTGGCTATAGCAGCGTTTATGGTAAATCCGGCGAACACATTGATCATAGACGTAAAGGTAATAATAAGAAAAGTTGCACTTCCTGCTTCTGGGTTCAAAAGGAAAGTGCCTAAAAACACTATGAACATCAATATAGAGAAACTATGCCCAAGAGATGTCCTACCTGTTTTGGACGCAAAGAGGATTTTAAAATATAAGGTAATTACAGTCAGTGCAATAAATACATCTCCAGAATCTAGCGACCATAGGGCTCCCGATGGCAAGGATAGATGAAATATCCTAGTAGGATTATTAAAATCTACACCACCTGCACCAACTGCCAGATGATACAGTACAAAGATAGTCAAAAACAGTGGAATATCGTCCAAATGTGATAATCTACGTGGTGCGCTAGGAATGTCTGGGGCAGGTTTTTCCGCCTGATGCTTAGCAATTTCTTCTGGTATTCTTTGTTCCTCCGCTAACTGTCCATTCCTAATTTTGGCTTGTCGTTCTATATCAGCTTCTAATTCTAGCTTTCTATTATTCCGATTATTTACTAAATAATGATTAAACCAAATTCCTATCAAACCAAAAAATCCTGCTATAATTGCACCTAAAATTGTTGAAAGTATTGTATCTGTCATGTTTGCTCACTTTTTTAAAATTTTATGAATCAAATTTCCAGTGCAATTTCTCCATTTCCGTAGAAATGTCTGATAGTTGAACTGTCACCAAATTCGTCCAACTGGCAAAATTATCTTGAAAGGCGATGAACTGGGCATAATGGTTTTCTGTCACCGACTCAATTTTTTGCAAATTCTCTAATTTTGGCCCCAATTCGGCTAATTTTCCAAATTGTTTCGCCGCAACGGCTTGATTTAATTTATCTTCTGTGGATTGCACCAAAGTTTTAATTTCGCGCACATCGACGATTAAACCTTCACGCTGTAAAGCCTCCAAAGTCCGAGCCATTCGGCTATCATTGCGTAATTTTTCATGGAAAAAGAATAAGATAGCTTGTCCAAGCAATTCTTTATAACTGAGAAAATCACGCACTGGCTCATCTAAAGGGATGGAAATTTGCGCCAAAACTAAATCGGTGATGGCAAAAGTTCCCGTTTCTGTGACAAAGCTGGCGAGTTCGGTTTCAGTAAAAGGGGCATTATCGGCTTGAAATAGCTGACATTTGGCTAATTTTTTGCATTGTTCAAGAGCAGTTGAACGAAAATTTGACAAATCCTCGGTTGATAAATGTTTGGCAAAGGGTTGTAAATAATCTTGCTCAATATTCTGAGAAAACTCACTATCTACACGCGATTCAAGCAAAGTTTTCCAAAAGCCCTGCCTTTGCTCAGGAGAAACTAAACCCGCACAAATAGCCGCTATGGCACGAGCATGGCTATCTTGAAAAGCAGCGGCGATTTCGGCAGCGGTGAATGTAAAATTGGTTTTGAGTAAATCAAGGGCTTTATCGTTGCCAGTGGATTGGGCGAGTATGTTGATAACGCTGCTGTTGAGTAGCGAACTTAGCCCTTTTCTAAATATGATGGCTGTTGACATGGGGTTTTATAATTCAATATTGGTGTGGTTGATTATAATCAATAACTACAAGGATGTTATATAAGCAAGGATAAAACAACACTGAGTACAACGGATTTACGGAAAAAACGGATTAAATTCAATTTTTTAACTTGGTTGCTTTTTTCTTTAAAATCCGTTTTTTCCGTAAATCCGTTGTACTCATTTTTTAGGTAAATCAATAATTTATTATTTTGATTAATGCGCCCAGGATTTATTTGGGATTTTTTTATCCCTGCTTATATAACATCCCTGTAGTTGTTTTAATTTTTTATCCTGAAACGAAGTAACGAAGTAAAATCCTGATTCAAATATAATATAATACATTTTACACATAAAACCTAAAGATTCTATATAAAATCTATGAACCAATGGCAATTTTGGATAGACAGGGGCGGCACATTTACGGATATTGTCGCCCAACATCCTGACGGACATTTATTATCCCATAAACTTTTATCGGAGAATCCACAACATTATCAAGATGCTGCGGTGCAGGGTATTCGTGATATTTTGGGCTTAGCAGCGGATGAAGCTTTTCCGCCGATTGCCGCTGTAAAAATGGGAACTACGGTGGCGACTAATGCTTTGTTGGAACGTAAAGGGGAGCGTACCGCTTTATTGATTACTAAAGGCTTTGGGGATGCTTTGAGAATTGGTTATCAAAATCGCCCCGATTTATTTGCTCTTAATATTGTTTTACCTGAACTATTATATGAACAAGTCATTGAAGTCGATGAGCGTTATACTGCTGAGGGTGAAGAATTAAAAGCTGTTGAACTGGAAGCAGTTCGCACTGCATTAGCAGCAGTTCGTAGTCAAGACATTGATTCAATTGCGATTGTGTTTATGCACGCTTATCGTTATCCCCAACATGAGCAGCAAGTGGCTACTTTGGCGCGTGAATTGGGATTTTCTCAAGTTTCTGTTTCTCATGAAGTTAGTCCTCTCATTAAACTCGTTAGTCGTGGCGATACTACGGTTGTTGATGCTTATTTGTCTCCGATTTTGCGTCGTTATGTTGATAGTGTTGCTAGTCAGCTTGGGAATGTTAATTTGTTGTTTATGCAGTCGAATGGCGGTTTGACGGATGCGAAGCTGTTTCAAGGTAAAGATGCTATTCTTTCTGGGCCAGCCGGTGGCTATGTGGGGGCTATTAAAATAAGTGCATTAGCTGGTTTTGATAAAATTATTAATTTTGATATGGGTGGAACTTCTACTGATGTTTCTCATTTTGCTGGCGAATATGAGCGCGATTTTGAAACTCAGGTTGCTGGTGTGCGGATGAGAACGCCGATTATGCGGATTCATACTGTCGCTGCTGGCGGTGGTTCGGTTCTACATTTTGATGGTTTGCGTTTTCGAGTCGGGCCAGATTCAGCAGGTGCTAATCCGGGGCCGGCTTGTTATCGAAACAGTGGCCCTTTGACAATTACTGATTGTAATGTGATGTTGGGTAAGTTGCATGGTCGATTTTTTCCAAAGGTTTTTGGTGATTCTGGAAAAGAGGCTTTAGATGAGGCTATTGTTAAGGAGAAATTTGCGGAACTCGTTCTTGATAGAACTGCGGTAGAAGCGGCTGAGGGCTTTTTAAAAATCGCTGTCGATAATATGGCTAATGCGATTAAAAAAATTTCGGTGCAACGTGGTTATGATGTCACTGAATATACTTTGTGCTGTTTTGGTGCGGCGGCAGGACAACATGCTTGTTTAGTCGCAGAAGCTTTGGGAATGAAGACTATTTTGATTCATCCGCAAGCTGGCGTATTATCGGCATTAGGTATGGGTTTGGCGGATATTCGCAGTTTGCACGAAAAGTCGATCACAGCAGAACTGGATGATTCTTTAATCAGTGAACTGGAATTAATATTCAAAGATTTGGAAAATCAAGGGCGTAGGGATTTACACAAACAAAATATCCATGATTATGCTATCACTGTTCAGTATAAAGTACATTGCCGTTATGCTGGTACGGATTCAGCTTTATTAGTCGATT
>JAUXCJ010000168.1 GCA_030618965.1 Thiomargarita sp. | reverse complement strand
GTTGATGGGTAGTGTTTCTGATCGTGTCATTGGTTATTCGGATTGTGCTGTTTTAGTGGTTAAGACGGCATAAAATAGGTGATTTAGACCTCCGAGGTTTTTAAAACCTCGGAGGTCTTGACATCTAAAAATTATTTATTTAAGTTCCCCTGAAAAAAGATAAGCAAAATCAATAATTGGAATAGCAACCCCATTATGCAAAAAACAAGACAATGCTAAAGGTTCCCAATATTTTTTATCGTCAGGCAAATCACAAGCATCATCATCACTTACCTCAATACCCTGCGGCATTTTTGATAAATACAAACAACCATAATTAACAGGTTGCTTTGGATCGGTTTGATAAACGGCAACTCCAACGACATTACCAGTTGCTATGAAAGGTTTTTGTGCATTTAGCAACAAAGTCGCAATATTGAGCACTGGCAATATCCTATTCTGGATAATTAACACATGGCTACAGTACTGTGGTGTACAAGGTACATCAAATAACTTTGGGGATAAAAGCACTTGCCACATTTCATGATAAGCTACCGCAGCTTGTAAACCATTACCAAAATCTAATAGCCATGCTCGATCCTTTTTGGTCTCAATCATTTTTTTGTAAAACGTTCCAACTGGAAATTTAAATACTTTACCAAAGCCTCACCAGTACAAACTATAGCGATTTTATCCTGATAAAGCACTAATTGCTTAATAGGTGAATTTGGGATTATCATCGACACGGGTACATCTTGCATATTGAGAGACTGGCGTTTTGTATTGACATTTTCCACATAATCACAAGTAATACCTATAGGTTGGGGATCTGCTTTCAACAAAATAAAATATTCACAGCTATTTGATACTTCTGATAATAAAGATAAATCATTAGCTAAACAAAACACCGGCGATTCTAATCCATGTTCCAAAAACCAACCCACCTCACCCTGAGATGAGGGTATTTTATGGACATCAGCAATGATTTCTACCAATACGACATCATCTTGAGGAATAAACAAATACATACCTTCAATTAGCAATAAAATATACAGATGTGGATTCTCAATTTGGCTCATTATTTTTTCCTTAAAGCATTATCAATCAAGTCCAACAACTCATTATCCTGATAAGGCTTCGTCAAATAATCAGTAACTCCAGCATCCTTAGCCATATCACGATGTTTCTTCGTTGTACGCGAAGTAATCATAAAAAGAGGCATATTTTGCAAGCTTTGAGAATTACGCACATAAGCTGTAAGTTCCAAACCATTCATACGTGGCATTTCCATATCCACTAACATCACATCAGGGCGTTTTTCATTAAGTAATTCAACCGCTTCCTGACCATCTTTTGCTAATATAGTGTCATAACCTTCTTCTTCAACTAATAACGACAAAGACTTTCTTACGCTTAAAGAATCATCAACGATCATAACACAAGGTACCTCAGAAGAAATAGCCATATCATCACTACTCGGTGACAAACCTTTATGAGACAACATCACCGACTGCATAGGCGAGCGTAATAAATCGGGTATATCTAACAATATGACTAGACTCCCATCACCCAAAATAGAAGCACCCGCGATACCATGAATATTACGAACATATTCACCCATCGTCTTCATAACCAGATCATGGGTATCTACGAGTTCATCCACAACAACAGCAATTACCCCAGTTTCTTCATGCACCAAAAGGATAGGACTGGCTTGCTTTTCCTCAAGAGGTACTCGTTCTCCTGGTATATTTAATAAATCAGCTAACGATTTGATCGCATACATATTTTTATTGAGTTTAAAGGAAATATCCTCACCAATTTTGCTGATTTCTCCCATACCTGCTGCTAAAGCCCGTTCCAGAGTATTCGTAGGAATACCAAACCGATAACCTGCAACATTCACCAATAAAACATGTACTGTTACCAAAGACATAGGTAACTTAATTAAAAACCTTGTTCCCTTGCCTGTCTCTGAAGTTAAATCAAGGGTTCCTTTCATTTTTTTAATATTAGTATGTACCACATCCATACCAATACCACGCCCGGTTACTTGTGTAACGCCTGATTTAGTTGAAAACCCTGATAGCAAAATTAAACGAGCAAGCTCTTTTTCAGGTAAATCCTGATTGTCCGTAATAACGCCACGTTCTATAGCAGTAGAACGAATACGATCATAATTCAATCCTTGCCCATCATCCTCACACTTAACAACGATATTATTCCCTTCAGTGTAAAAACTCACCTTGATAGTGCCGGTTTCGGGTTTCTCTAAATTTTTACGTTTTTCAGGTGTTTCTAGGCCATGATCAATAGAATTACGCAAAATATGGAGCATAGGATCAGCCAAATTATTCAACACGTCACTATCAATCAAAATCTCCTGACCATCAACTTCCAATTGTGCATTTTTGCCTGTTGATCGAGCTGTTTGTCGAACAATACGTTCCAGCTTAGAAACAATTGTTTTCACTGGCACCATGCGCGTTTTCATAATATTGGTTTCAAACTCTTTATTTAGACGCTCTTGGTGAATAAACATTTCTTCCAAGCCGTGAATATCTTCCTGTATCAACAAACTCAACTCACGATTATCATCAACTGACTCAATAAAACTGTGCGATACGCTATGTAATTCATTATATTCTTGAAACTCTAAGGAATCTAAATCAGGTTTATTAGTCGTAGTTTTTGTCGCACTATCTACACCAGTCACACCACGTACATCAACAAGCTTTTCTAACTCAAGTGTTCTATGCCTCATAATGAGATTTTGATCACTCAATGTACCTGCCTTATTCATGAGATGTTTCAATTTTTCTTGAATTTGCCCCACTGAAATTGATAGCTCACCAACTAGACGTATCAATTCCTCAATAGAAGTAGTCGGGACTTTCAAAACCGGTCCGGTTGTCCCAGAAGAAGCTGCGGGAGCTTTTTTTGCCGCAGTCTTTTTAACTGGTTTCGTTTCACTATGCGTGGGCTTGGTTTCAGACTTTGCATCTACGGCGCGAGTACTTGGAGGTGGAGGCGCATCCAGATTACCTGTATCAATACGATTAGCCCAATCCAGCACCAATTGTAAAACTGGCAAGGCTTCCGGCACATCCGTTTCCCCATCCACTAAGCCATCAACCATGATAGCCAAACAATCAGCAGCCTCCACCATCATATCTGTCAAAGCCTTGGGAGGTACAATTTGATTTTCAGCCAGATATTCTAAAGTATCTTCAAGCGGGTGAGCAATATTGGCAATAGCTGTGATACCTAGAGTATTCGAGGACCCCTTCAAAGTATGAGCTACACGTTGAGCTTCAGCAATTTTCGCACGTTCAGGGTTCTGAATAATTTCATTAACAAGATCAATAAAATTAGCGGAATTTTCTTGAGCATCTTGTAAATAGGCTTCCCAAAGTTCCGGATTAATATCTTCAGGGATATTTATTAAAACGTCTTCAGGATTAGCTATTGTTTGACGGCTAGGGGTTTGTTCCTCATCTTCCTCCGCAAGGGTTGAACCAGTAACAAGTTGATTTAATAAAGTATGAGCCGGATCATCAAGCAATGGATCAGCCCATTCTGATTCACGAAAATGATTCACTAGCGAAATCACACTTTCCTTATCAGGAGAGCGTAAATAAGCCAATACTAAGTCAAGCCAACTATCTAATACCTTCTGAGATTTTAATCTGATATCAGTATTTGCAGCACTCAGAGCAGTTACGTTTGATATAACAAAAGCACAAATAGTTTGCAAGCCTTCCAAACCCAACATTTCAGCCACAGCAGCCAAGCGTTGTACTTGGTCAATATAACTTTCTGAGGCTTCAGCAAGTGCCGTTTCACCATTAGCAAGTGTACTTAATTGATTGAGTGCCATTGCCAAAGTCTCTTTACTGGACTCTAGCTCACTACAAAGCATTTCAACCATTTCAGTATTGCCCAAGGAAATTACACCACTCACATTTCCTTCTATTGGCTGCTGCGTATGAGTACTTTTTGATTCTTCAATAGCAGCAGGTGGCTCTGCTTGCGGTGGCATTTCAGATTCGTCGTTTTTCAATAAAACACTTAATAAATCTTCAGCCGTTTCTAAAGGTACTGGCCAAGCGGATTCCTGCAAAAAACTCACCAAATTGGGAGCAGCTACTTGAGGGGCTTGTAAATACTCTAAAACCAAAGTTGGCCATTGTTCAAAAACCACCTTTGTGGCCACTTTTTGACTTTTATCTTGAAGAATAAAGGCCATCCAATTATCATTAACAAAAGTACATACCTCTTGCACACCCGACAAGCCTGCCATCTCAGCAGCATCCCAAATATCCTGTACTTGAGTTGTATAATCTTCACTGTTTTCTAATAAAACCGGATCATCATTTTCCAATAAAATACAAGCATCAAGAGTCGCTGACAATTCCTCACTCGAAGCCATCAATTGCTGAGACACCAGTTCTAATATTTCTGGCGCAGCTAATTCAATCGGAGCAGCATCATCCGCCTCCGGTGTTTCAGCAATATCTGCCTCAGTCTCAACCGCTTCATCGCTTTTCAATAACACACTTAATAAATCCTCAGCATTTTCTAAAGGTACTGGCCAAGCAGATTCTTGCAAAAAACTTACCAATTTGGAAGCAGCTACTTGAGGGGCTTGTAAATACTCTAAAACCAAAGTTGGCCATTGTTCAAAAACCGCCTTTGTGGCTACTTTTTGACTTTTATCTTGAAGAATAAAGGCCATCCAATTATCATTAACAAAAGTACATACCTCTTGCACACCCGACAAGCCTGCCATCTCAGCAGCATCCCAAATATCCTGTAC
>JAUXCJ010000071.1 GCA_030618965.1 Thiomargarita sp. | reverse complement strand
TTCCTAACAGTTCAGAACGCCACTGGTTTAAGCATAATTTTTCAGTATTTTTCATAGCGGCATCATAAAATTTAGCTATGAAATAAGATCGAATGTCTGTCATAATTTTCGGTATAATCTTTGCTTGAGCTATTTTCAATTTTTTAGGTGTGTTGGTTTTCAATACTTATTTTTCTATCCCTGCCACTATATGTGTAATAGCAATAGGTTTTGCAAGTGTCATTTAATAGCCCTCTTTAACTGGATCCCAGTTAAAAACGCGGATCATTGTCTCTCTATCCAACCACAGGGCAGCTAACCGAAGCCGCTGCTCATACTCGGATATGGGACCATACTGTTTTAAGATCCTACTGAGTGCAAGTTGTTGTATTGCGTGATTAAGTTCAGTAACACATTGCAACTTTTGTCGTGCTGTCATCTTACGATAGCCGTCAATTAAAATTTTTTGTATTTTAGGATGTGTATCATTAAGACCTTTCATTTTATGAAATTCTCATTTAAAAATTAGCAATTAATGAATAAAACACAGCCCGATCAGAAGACTCAAGCGGCACATCATTAAGACCTTGACGGAAAACATATTCAGGAAAATCTACCTGTGTATCAGTCAGGTTTTGGATAGAAAAAACTTGTTTTAGGTTAAAATATTTAAACTTGTGTTGATAGGCAAAATTCAAATCTAAAATAACAGAGCCATCTATTTTTTCCATGGGGCCTTCCCTTGAACCAATATATTTCCCAACTAAAGACACATTAAAGCCACCCAATTTTTTATTAAGTCCGACTGAGGCGTTAAATTTAGGCACATATTTAAAATTATAGTGATTAGTACCCGGCTGTCTATCGCCATCATCACCATGAACATAATCCAAATTGAGGAAAATATTAGCGTACTTAGGATTTAAATACTTAAATTCAAATTCTAAACCTGTCGCGCTAAACTCGCTACCATTAGTGTAGACATTTCGATTCATCAGAACAGTCCCATCATCAAGAACTACATTACCTTTGATGCGAAAAATTTTGTCTTTATAAACCGAATAATAAGCTAAGGTTTGCATATAAAAAGGACCATTAACATGTTGATAAGCCAATTCAAAAGTATTAGCTGTCTCAGGTTTTAGATTTTCGTTGCCAAACACAGTGTGCCCCGATGTTATAAAATACAATTCAAACAAACTCGGTGTCCGAAATGATTGTCCCGCTATGAATTTAATCGTGTTCTTATCATCTAGAAAGTAGGCTAATGTTCCCCGTGATGAGATATTACGACCAAATTTTTGATTTTCTGTCAATCGACTTCCTAAAGTAATTTTCCACGCTGGAGAAGGTTTCCAATCAACTTGAGCATAAGCAGAATATTCATACACGCTTCTATTAAAAAGATTATTGTTAGCCAAGACACTTTGGGAAGAGACTTGGTAATTTTGATATTCTTGGCTTTTTCTAAATTCATAATCTCCGCCTATTTCAATACCTAAGCTCTCCGATAGAGAAAACAAATTACGGAGATTACCGCCAAGTCTATATCCTAATACATTGGCACGAATATCATCATCCAAAGAACGAGAAAAATTCCGCTCATTCAAATCATAAAAAAGTTGTACTTTGGATAAGCTGTTCTTATTCCAATGATGGGCATAATTGTATCCTATAAGTAAACCATTAACATCTTGATTTTTGCCAGCCCCACTTGCAAAGCTTTGACCAGCTCCTTCAAACCCCCCTTCATCATTGCGGAAGGCATTAATTAATAGTGAATGCTTCTTATATTGGATTTGAAGTGTTGCATTAAGGCTATCTACATAGTCATCAACAACTCCGCTAACACCCTTTTCATCAATATGATTATCATAACGGGTTGTTTTTCCATCCTCTTTATTCAGGGCAGCAAAGATAGAAAAGCCATTTTTGGCGCGATAGCGATAATGGCTGCCCACTGAATGAGCGCCCTTATTCCCAATCCCGGTATGAAATGTGCCACCTTCAGTATCAGTTTTACGTAAGACAATATTGATAGCACCTGTGTAGGCTTGAGTGCCATAAATAACCGAAGCCGGCCCTCTTAACACTTCAATACGTTCAACATCATGAATACTGAGTCTTTCTAAATTACCTTCACCAGTGATACTATGCCAACTAGCTACACCATTGATCATAATCAACACCTTATTGGCATAATGATCTTGAAGGACACCACGGACAGTAGATACTTGATGTTTAAAAGCGGTCCGATAAACTTGAATCCCAGCAAGGGTTTCAACCGCTGCGGATATTGAAGCAAAGTTATAATCTTCAATCATCTGCCGGTCAATAACGGTCACAGTAGAGGCACTTTGTAGTGTTGTTTCAGCTTTCGTTGAAGCTACATCAACTTCTACATTGAGGTAACTTTCCATACGCAAAAAACGGAGTTCGTCATCCAATTCTGTATCTTCTGCTATAGAAGCATTAGTTCCCTGGAACATCATAATTGTTACAAAAAATAATAAAATCGTTGGTTTCATAATATTTGTTAAATAATACAATTATTTACGCTTAAACACCAACAAGGTTATATCATCAAACACCTTTTGTTGACCAATATACGAGCGCACATCATCAATCACTGCGTCTCGGATGCTGTTTGCAGAATCCTGCCAGTGTTGTTTAACGACTTCACAAAGACGCTCCACGCCATATTCTTTATTCTTCATATTGGCGGCCTCGGTAATGCCATCCGTGTACAAAACCACCAGATCACCTTGATTTAAGGTGATCTCCATTTTACCCACATACTCACTCATATCATCTAACATGCCAACCATAAAGCCTAAATCGCCAGTATCAATCAATTCTACTTCACCCTTTCGCACGACAATGATTTCCTCATGTTGGCCGCAAATGCGTAAAATACCCCCACTATCTATTGATTCATATTCCAATAAAGAAAGTGTGAGGTTTTTATCCACTTCCATGCGTTCCAGCACATTCTTATAAATCATGCCATTAAGACTATTGAGAAATTTACTTATATCCCTTTCTCCATGTTCCAACAAAGTACGCACTGCGCTTTGTGTCATCAAAGCCAACATGCCACTTTCAAGTCCATGTCCTGTCGCGTCACCGATACCAAACAAAATACGGTTATCATATTGAAGTACATCATAATAATCTCCTCCTACTTCATTAGCAGGGTCCATAAATCCAGCTATATCTAAATCAGCAATTGTTTCCAGTTCCGCTTCTTTAGGCAGTAACATTTGTTGTATGCGGCGTGTCACATCCAATTCAGCAGTTAGACGAGTATTTTCACTTTTCAATTGCTTGAGATTCAAATGGGTTTTAAGGCGGGCTAATAGTTCATCTTTAGAAACCGGTTTGGTTAAATAATCGTTTGCCCCTGCATCTAATCCTACTACTAAATCAGAAATTTGATTTTTAGCTGTTAATAATAAGGTGGGCAACTCATTCATGTCCCAAGTTTCACGGATTTTTTGCACAACTTCATAACCCGTCATTTTTGGCATCATCACATCTAATAAAATTATATCGGGTTTAAAACCCTTTTCTAATAGTGCCAAGGCTTCAGGGCCAGAATTCGCTACAGTCACCGCATAATTTTTTAAGGACAGATGATTAACAAGTACTTGAAGATTAACAGGTTCATCATCTACAATCAATACTTTATACTGATCGGCTGAAGGGCTTGGCAAGGTTTCAATAGCATTGGTTGCGTTGTCAGCTACTAATATTTTATTAGTCAACAAGGAAGATTTTTCAAGTATGCTTTCAGCTTCATCCTCAGCAATCTGTAGGGTAAATATAAAGCGTGAACCTTCACCTAGTTTGGATTCAACCCAAATTTTCCCGCCATGTAAACTAACGAGTTTCTTAGTCACAGCTAAGCCCAATCCAGTACCACCGTAGTCTCTTGATGTCGATCCTTCAGCTTGTTCAAATGCGCCAAAAATACTTTCTAATTTGTCAGGCGCAATACCGATGCCAGTATCTAATATTATGATCGTTAAATGATCAGCGTAGGCTTGAGCCGAAATGGTTACCGTACCACTTTCTGTGAATTTAATGGCATTACCAATCAAGTTGGAAAGAATTTGTTGTACACGATTTTCATCAGCATAAGCGGGTGGGAGATTATCAGGGATAGCATTAATCAGTTCTAAGGATTTTTTACCTTTCAAAGGGTTACTGAGCATGATAACTATTTCAACCAGTTCCCGTACACTCAAAGGCTTGAGTTGTAATGCAATATCTTTTTGTTTCAATTGAGAAAAATCTAAAATATCATTAACCAAGTTGGCTAAACGTCGCCCACTGGTAACAATCATTGTTAAATTAGTCGAAACCAATTGAGGCATTTTACCTGCCACGCCGTCAATTAGGGATTCTGCAATGCCAATAATACCATTCAGCGGAGTCCGTAATTCATGGGAGGTATTAGCTAAAAACTCATCTTTGAGTTTATCTAAAAGTTTTAATTCGGCATTTTTAGCTTCTAAAGTTTTGAATGAGTCTTGTAGATTATTTGCCATGTCTGCAAATGCCCTTGCCAAAACGCTGATTTCGTCTGGAGAATTGGTATGTACAGGTATCTTAGCGGAAAAATTGCCATTGGCTAATTCACGGGCAGAGTGAGTAAGTTCGACAAGCGGTTTTGAGATTTTTGTAGAAATGATAAAAACGACAATTAAACCAAACAGGATAAAAATCATTGCCGTCATAATGGAATTAATCAGCATTTTTCTTATTTGTTGATCAATTTCTTGATGAGATTGTGCTATTTCTGCCGCCACTTTGGACATAGAAAAGCCTAAGTGTAGAGTTCCCCAAACTTCATCACTACTCCAGATAGTGGCAATAAATTCCACAATTTCTTCGCCGTCTTGTTGGAGTATTTCTTCTTGCTGAATATCGAGCACTTCTATTGGTTCTATTGGAAAATATTCGGATTCATCTTCTATTTCATCTTCTATTTCATCTTCATTTACGTCATCAAATTCTGGTTCAAATTCAATATCCTGGCTAGAGGTGTGAAACATTACCTCATCTCCCCGCATTAATATGCCATAATCCAGTTCGGTATCCTTGTTAACCGAAGTTTGGATTAATTCTATGATTTGGGAAAAGTTAAAGGCAGCTAGTTCAATACTGATTTGATTACTCAGATTTTTAGTAAGCGTTTCTCCACGCAGAAGAGTTTTCTCCCGCATCAGATTTTCGCGTTTAACCAATTCCATTTTTAAGATAGTCTGTTGAGATTGAATTTGCACATAAGTTAATGTCGCTAATAGTGCAATAACCAAACTGAGCATTGTGACAATCAACCGCCAACGAATACTGTGTATATTCACTGTATAATTTCCTCAACAGATGACAAAGCCGCATTATTAATTTTTATGCCATATTCATGCACTTTTTTTAGATTGAGAATAACATGAGAACCAGCAGGCGGTTGTACCTTTTCATCAATGGCTTCCCGATTGAGAATATCTTCAGCTAATCCTGCCGCCTGTCTGCCCATTGTTGGAATATCAGCAGCTATTGTTAAAACCGCGCCATATTTCATAAAGAGTGTATTATAGGCAAAAATCGGTTTTTTTCTGGCGGCGGCTTCGGAAAAAATTGTCTGCATAGAGTTCTTATCGTAAAGAACAATAGGATCAGAAATCAGCCAGATTGCATCTACCTGAGGGAGAAGTATTTTTAAGGCTTTCTTGATTTCATTAGGTTTCTCAACTGCCTTTCCATAGAGCCTTATACCAACCTCTTGTGCTTGTAACTTAGCCGTATTAAACCATTGCTGATTGTAGCGTTGACTATAAAGCACACCTAAACTACGAATATTTGGAAATAAATAACTGTAAAGATAGAGTGGCATTTCAGCGGGTAACTCAAGTGCTACACCATAAGTATTGTTAGTCAGTGTAAACCTGCGCCAGTTAATCATGGAAGAAAAAATTAAGGGCTTATTTTTAATCACGGCGGTAGTTTGTATATAAGCTTTAGAACCGATGGTATAAATCAGATGTGGGCGCAGCCTTGAAAGCCGTTGTTTAAAAGCAGTGGTACTTAAAGTCTTTCCCTGCATATCAATTTCAAATGTTTTGAATTTTAGTGCTGACTTAAAAGTCCTGTGAATAGTGGCATATTTGCCCACAGATTTATCAGAATTAATAATTAAAACGCGAGAATCCATTTCTGCGGACAAAGCGAAGCTTGAATATAAGCACACGATTAAAATGGTGTGACTTGTATTTGATGTCAATCTCATCAACCAAGATTTCTCCCTCCCCCTAACCCCCTCCCGCTG
>JAUXCJ010000404.1 GCA_030618965.1 Thiomargarita sp. | reverse complement strand
GTCTCGCAGCCTAATTTAGAACCCGATCAAATCACCTCGGTTCCAAAACCAACTAATAAACCTAAACCTCCAGCAGAAAAGGAAAAACCTAAACAAGCACCATGCGACACTAATTTTGTTGCTTTTTTCAAACAAGAGCGACAGCTTTTATGTGCGGAAATAGATTTTCCTCCTTTTTCGGGTCCGCCTTCTATAACGATGTATCCTGATGGGTTAGAAATTGTCAATTCTGATTTGAAAGATAATGGCTTTTGTGGATGCCTTTTCAATCAGCCAGCTTATGAAGAGCATTTACCTATCAAACGAGTTTCCAGTTTGTTGTTATCAGAATCCAAATTACCTATCGAAAAATGGGTTTGTAGCGATTTATGTCAGCAAAATGAATATAGCCGAGAATGGGAACCAGTATTATCTGATAATACAGAACAATTTGAGCCTTCAAACCAGAACTATGATGAGTTTGTAAAAGAGCAACAAAATTCCAATACAACAAATAATCAAGTAGATAAGCCGAATTTTAAAATTTTCACTAGCTTACAGGATGCCTTTCAACAACAAGGTGTGTCGTGGATATATGTACTCTTTCTAATGAGTTTAACTCTCCAAATGGTTTTTACATGGCATATTTGGCGGCTACCTAAAACTGAACGGCAAATTTTTTTATCCAAGATTTTTCCGTTTTCCGAGTGGAATATTAATGTGCCACCTACTTTAGGGGTCTTGGGAACAATTATCGCAATGTCTATTGCCATAAGTAGTAAAGGGATTGCTGGTTCAGAAGATTTTATGCAAATTTTCATGCAAAATTTCTGGGCTGCTGTTTCAACCACGATACTTGGGGGGATTATTTACACACTCAATTTAAAGCTCCACGCTGTTTTTGAACTGTCATCTAATCATTCTCAATGAAAACAATGAAACGCTATCCTCAATATATATTATTTCTTGATTTACTGATGCTGCTCTTATTTGTATTGATTAGCACACCTGTTGTTAAACACGACATTATTTATGAAGTCGTAGGCGAGCAACTACCACCAGATACCTTTATTTTTGTTGTCGATAACCCAAATCCAGTTCGACATTTTGATCCTAATATCCAACAATGGATTGGTAGTAGGGGGCTTTTTAATGGTAATAATACACGCTTTGCTCTATGTGGAAATACACGAGCCGAATGTTTACGCTTTTTACCTAATTCTATAAGAGTTCCAGAAGGGCAATTACTCTTAGGATTTTCGGGCGAAACGATGCTAAATATCAAAAATAGTTTTTTTGAAACTTGTAGTAATCCGACATTAAAAAATAAATGTTATAAAGGCTTAACGCTATTTATTGATGAGGCTGGTGGGGTTAGTTTAAATGCTCCAGTATTATAAATATATACTAAAAACGTTCACAATTTGAACTCTTGTCATCAACGACACTTGTCATTTCGACGATAGGAGAAATCTTATATGATTGCGGCTAAAGATTTCTCCTATCGTCGAAATGACATCAGTGATATGTATTGACAAATTTGTAATTTTTAAAAGTATTAATTGTAATTAATTGATTTTATAAATAAAGAATGGAATAGGCAGGTAGGGAAATAATTATGCGGATAAATCTTGGTGTGATTATTAGTGCTGTCTTAATTTTAATTGGATTACTTGCTGATATTATTGGAATTTTTGCATATATTGAAGATCATACTGATTCGGTAAAACTCGACAAGCCAAATTCACAAAATGCGGAACAATTATTTTGTTCGACTTTTCCTGATATGTGTTCACAAGGAAAAATTAAACCTAATTTAAAACAATCTCAATTAAAACCCTCTAATAAACCAGAAGAACTAGCGGGTATAAAAATATATTGTGAACTGTTACCTAATGAGGGTGTGTGTCAAGTACATAATCATAAATAGCCTCTTGGAGAACCAAGGCTTTAGCTTTGGTTCTCCAATATTAATATTATCTACAAACCGAATCTCTAGGAAAATGCTCACAAAACAACTTATAAGGGGATGAACCACTTTTTGAAACAGTCAGAGCAGGCGGCTTAGATTCTATTTTTACTGATGGTTTCAATCGCCCTTGCCAACACATATCTGGAAAATATTGACAATATCGCGTCTCATATTCTCCCGTTGTTTGCTGAGGCTGAACTGGTTGTCTCGGTTTATAAGTCGGTGTTGGTGAATAGTCATCAACCGATTCTCCAAGAATTTTCTCAAAAAGCTGTGAACCTATTCCTTGTGGTTTTTGTTGTGGACGCGGTTGTGGACGTGGTTGTGGGCGCGGTTTAGGCGTTACATATTGTTGCTTGCGTTTAGGTTTACGTCTAACAACTCGAACTGGGCGGGATTTTTTACCCTTCCAGTTATTCATAATGTTATGTACATACTTAATCGTTTCTCTATACGGAGGACAACCTCCTCTTTTTCTAACTGTACCAGGGCCAGCATTATAGGCACACAGAGCTTTTTTAACCGAACCAAAGGTTGTGAGTTGCTTGCGAAAATACCGTACACCACAGTCAAGATTTTTCTTGGGATTAAGCAATTGCTTTTTGCGTAATTTACAAAACCACCAACCTGTAGCAGGCATAATTTGCATAAGTCCTATAGCTCCCTTATGCGAGCCAATTCTATAATTCCAATTACTTTCCTGCTTGATAATGGAATAAATTAATGACACATTCATGCCATAACGCTTGGCTGCTTGCCTTGCGAAAGTTCGCAACAAGTCGGAGGCCAAGCGG
>JAUXCJ010000275.1 GCA_030618965.1 Thiomargarita sp. | reverse complement strand
CATCAGTGCATTAGTTTCCTTGGGCTATAAACCAACAGATGCCCGTCGTTGGGTACAAGGCGTTGCTGAAGAAGGTTTAACCAGTGAAATCTTAATTCGTCGAGCCTTGCAAGCTGCCTTATAATCTCAATTTAATTAATTTATTTACTATCAATAAAGGATTGAATAGCCATGATCATCATCATGCACTCCCAAGTAACCGATGGCGAAATTGATACCGTTGCAGCCAAATTAAAATCACTCGGTTTAGAAGCCAATATATCACGCGGTATTGAAAGAACTATCATCGGTGCCATTGGTGATGAACGCAAAATTCATAAGGAAACTTTAGAAGCCTTGTCAGGTGTTGAAAATGTTATACGTGTCCTGAAGCCCTACAAGATTGTGGCGCGAGAATCACAGAAAGCAAACACCGTTGTTAATATTAAAGGGATTCCATTAGGTGGTAAAACGCTACAAGTGATTGCAGGGCCCTGTTCTGTTGAAACACAATCACAAATGGATTTAGCTGCACAAGCTACTGCTCATGCTGGTTGTCGCATGATGAGAGGTGGCGCATTTAAACCACGCACCAGCCCTTATAGTTTTCAAGGTAAAGGTGTAGAAGGCTTAGAAATATTCCGTAAAGCCGCTGATAAGCACAATTTACCGATTGTTACCGAACTGATGGATGTGCGTCATCTTGACGATTTTTTGGAATACGGCGTTGATGTGATACAAATCGGGGCGCGGAATATGCAAAATTTTGATTTACTTAAAGAAGTAGGTAAAGTGCATATTCCAGTTATACTCAAACGCGGCTTATGCGCCACATTATCAGAATGGTTAATGTCAGCAGAATACATCGCCGCAGGTGGCAATCATAATATTATTTTATGTGAGCGTGGTGTACGTAGTTTTGAAAAAACCTACCGCAATATGTTAGATGTCACCGCTATTCCCATGCTGAAGAAAGAAACCCATTTGCCTGTTATTGTCGATCCCAGTCATGCTGGTGGCAAAGCCTGGTTAGTATCCGCCTTATCAAAAGCAGGTATTGCAGCGGGTGCGGATGGTTTATTAGTTGAAATGCACCCAACGCCTTGCGAAGCTTGGTGTGATGCCGATCAAGCCCTTACACCTGATGAATTAAAAGATTTAATGGGAGAATGGCGTATTCTTGCACAAGCAGTGGGGCGTGATTTATAAATTATGATTTATTTGTAATTCTTTATTACCTGCTTGCTAAGTCGGTAAAGCGTTTTTACAAAAAAGTCATAAAATTTATGATTTTTTTGTATAATAATCAAATCATGTCTCGTTCAAGCATTCAAAATAAACATCAGCTTTTTGAAATAGCGGCAAGTCAATATGGCTTGTTTACGGCTAAACAAGCCATTGAAGCTGGCTTTAAAAAAAATAATCATCCCTATCATGTACGGATTGGCAATTGGGTGAGAGAATGGCACGGTATTTATCGGTTGGTACATTTTCCACAGCACCAAGATTCTGAGCTTGCGCTTTGGACACTTTGGTCACACGATAGCAAAGGGCAACCACAAGCTATTTATTCGCATGAAAGCGCGTTGCAAATCTTTGATATTTCTGATTTAATGCCTGCTAAATTGCATGTTACAGTACCCAAATACTTTAGAAAGCAACCGCCTAAATGTTTGGTACTACATAAAGGTGAAATCCCTAAACAAGATATTGACTTTAGAGACGAATTTTTGGTAACCAAGCCTTTGCGTACCCTATTTGATTTGATTATAACGGATAGTGTCTCAAGGGACATTCTCTGCCAAGCCCTCAGAGAGTCTTTGCAGCGAGGATTGATTCTGCAAAATCAGATTAAAGATATTAAAGAAAATAGTCGTGTCAACTCAACAACACAAATATTAGTGGAATTGCTAAAGGAAATCGGACGATAATGAAAGCTGTAAAGACTTACAGAACAGCCAAAGCATTTCGCACAGCACTGGAATCTAGGTTAAAGCAAAAAGCACGAACACAGGGACTTAATTTTGACCGTCTCTATAAAAGAGTTGCTTTTGATAGATTTTTGGCCAGAATTTTTAACATGCAACCCCCAGCGTTTGTGATGAAAGGTGGCTATGCGCTAGAAATTCGTGCAACAACACAAACAATCACAGCAGCACGAACAACTAAAGATATTGATCTCACTTCAAAATATAAATCTTTGTTTGATATGGATAATAAAGCACAAAATCAATTAATTTTTCAAAAATTGCAACAATGTGTGTCACCGCCATTCAACGACTATTTTGAATTTTTCATCGGAGAACCGACTTTAGAACTTGAAAATACACCTTATGGAGGTGGTAGATTTCCAATAGAAGCAAAAATGGACAATCGGACTTTTACCAAGTTTCATGTTGATGTGGGTGTCGGAGATGTCATTATTGAACCTTTAGAAACATTAACACCGATAAATTTGCTAGATTTTGCTGGTATTCCAAGCGTTAATATTGATGCCATTTCCAAAGAACAACAACTTGCTGAGAAATTACATGCTTATACCTTGCCCCGTGAAAGAAATTCGCGTACAAAAGATCTAATAGATATTTATCTATTGACTAACAGCCAAACTTGCGATTTTAAAAAAGTATGGCAAGCATTGGAAATGACTTTCAAGCGTAGAAAAACACATGCGATACCTAAAACGTTATCACCCCCACCTAGTGATTGGGCAGTACAATTTATAGCTTTAGCGAAAGATTGTCAGATAGAAACAGATTACTTGGTCATTTTTGAATTTGTTCGTACTTGGTACCAAGAATTGCAAGGTAAGTTTGCACTTCCCAAGCTAGAGCTTCACTGCCATTAAGTTAAAAACAAGATATTAATTTTATTTGATTTTTTACTAATTAATACGCTGTTAGTGCAAGGTTAACTTGCATGTTCAAGGCAGCCTCAACCCAGAATCCCGTCACCAACAATAAAGATTTAATGGGAGAATGGCGTATTCTTGCACAAGCAGTGGGGCGTGATTTATAAATTATGATTTATTTGTAATTCTTTTTACTGGCTTACTCCTAAGCCGGTAAAGCGCGATTTCCCCAAAAAAGTTCGGCATCCAACCCATTCGCCGTTGCGTGTGATGTTCCATATCCACCACTGAGCGTTGTAGCACCTCAATATCCAGCTTATAGCACAACTTTTCAAAATCACGCACTGTACATAAATGAATATTTTCAGTGTTATACCATTCATTAGCTAATGCACGAGAACTCGGCATCACACCTTTAAACAGAAATGACAAACGCGCCCGCCAATAAGCAAAATTAGGAAATGTCACAATACCTTGGTGGCCAACACGTAACATGTCTATCAATAACTCATCCGGGCGGCGTATTGTTTGGATAGCTTGTGTCATCATCACATAATCAAAGCTGTCATCTGGAAAATCTGATAAACCCTCATTTAAATCCGCATGGATTACATTCACACCTGCTTTTATACAATGTACAATATTATCATCATCAATTTCTAAACCATATCCAGTGATTTGGCGAGTTTCACGCAAATAAGCCAATAATGTTCCATCACCACAACCTAAATCCAGAACATGCGAGCCTTCAATAATCCATTCATTCATCAATGCTAAATCTGTACGTATCTCCATAATTATTTATCCACAATTTGCTGCATATAAGTTTTAAAAACTTCCATATAATGAGGAATCGGCATCAAAAACGCATCATGTCCT
>JAUXCJ010000185.1 GCA_030618965.1 Thiomargarita sp. | reverse complement strand
AGTCCAACAATTGCAGAATTTAAAAAGTTGGGTGATTGTGTTTGTGGGAGAAAAGGCTGTGATTGTGGAGGAAATTTAATTGTCTGAACTGTGATTTATGTGATTAAATGGCTATGATTTTTAAACCTGTAAAAATCACAAAAATCACTATTCAAATTATTTAACTGAATGTTACGCGCTGTGATTCCAGTGTGGTTTTATTGTTATTTCGACAATAGTAGAAATCTTGATTGAGGTTCAGAAGATTTTTCATCACGTCGAAATGACACACATATACGTAGCTATCGAATTGTAGTGCGTAACATCAATCAGTTAATAATTTTCATACTTTATCTCCATTATCTACAGCTAACCCAGCTAGTATCGTCGATTCGGTCTTTCATAAAATTAGAATGTGTAATTTACGCCTAACCTGACAGAAACTGTTTCTTCACTAATATCCCACTCACGATTACGATTGTCCTTAATGGTACCAAAATCAAGATGGTACGCATCCATAGAAAGACTAAAATCTATCTTATCACTATAAAGGTAGCGATATTGTGTACCTAGCATCACACCCAATGAATCCGATTTAGCTGAAACAGATGAAAAACCCGTTGATCTTTTTATATCACCTTTTGAATAGACAAGCCCACCAGATAGGGCGAACACATGTTTACCACTAACCCAACCACCTTTAAGCCCAGTTGTGATCCCATAAGTTTTTAACTCAAAATTATCATTGAAACCAAAATTACCATTTTTTTGTTGTTTAGCGTCTGTGGACGCATATCGGACACCTAGAAAAGTTGATACTTTTTCGCTAATTTGATAACCACCCGTAATATTAACCTCCCACCGTGTTAGGTCTTCCTCTGTATCTATAGATTGCCCAGTATCATTATCAGTCCAATCGGAACCTATGGTATTAATAGCCGTTCTGATATATCCATCGAGAAAAAAACGATCGTGAAAATAAGTAGTACCTAGCGTTAAATCATTATATGAAAAAGAAATATCAGAACCATTAGAAGAATTTTGCTCATCAAAGTTCCCAAAATAATATCCTACACCTAGTTCTGCACGTATGCCAACAGCATCACCACTTGGAAGGTCAAAACGCTTCTCTTCCGCCAAGCTGGGAGAAGCTAGTGTTAGACCAATAACCAATACCATCGTTTTGTTCAATATTGTTTTCATTTTATTTCTCTTTGTTGATTTCTTAAAATACACCATAAATACGTCGCTTACCAGTTTTTACTGCATCATTTCCTTCTTGTCTTTGTTCAAGTAATATCTGATTTTCAATCAACTTGAATTCTTCTTCTAACTGGCTTAATTGAGAAGAAGCTGGACTTAGACGGCGTAAACTTGCTAAATATTGTTGTGCTTCCATAAGTTGCCTTTTTTTTAAAGCCTTTTGGATTAATTCCATATAACGCGCTTCTATTTTGTCCAAACCCGCTAAGGCTTGGACATTCGTATGCTCACTCTTTAATCCATCCCGATAACATGCCAACGCATCACTTAAACGACCAGCCTTAAAATGACTTTCGCAAATCGGTAATTGAGCATTTTTAGGACGGGTTCCTAGCGAACTGCTGGGTATCGTCACCCTTTTACAGCCTCCAAAACAGAATTTGCCTTTTAATGAAGAGTTATACCAAGGCTCTTGTTGTCCCCCACTTTCCTGTGTGGCAGCATTACTAACTTCTATAAACAAATCCTCTATGCGTGGATGCGTTTGGGGTGCGCTTTCTAAGGCATCAAGTAGATGTTTAGTATATAAACCATTACGCCCACCAGAACTTACATCAGAAGCGGTTTTTCCCACTGCGGTTGCATAAGCAATAAAGGAGCCTCCAGCAACTGGCATACGGGCTAAGCCACGACTTGTGTTTTTGCCAACACTACGATAGGGATTATCACGACAAGCATCTAAAATAATTATATTTACATGATTAGTGGCGTCTTGCATTCTCTTGACTAGCTTATCCGCATGAACAGCGTAGGATTCTAAATCATATTGATCTTGAATTTTGCGATTATCAATGGGGATCAGAAAATTTTCTCCATTAGCTTGTGCGCCATGTCCAGAGAAATAAAATAGTCCCACAGCTATTTGGTGCTGTGATAATTTTTGAGTAAATTCACGGATATATTTACCCATACTGCGTTGATTTAAATTAGTTTTAACTGTAACCTCAAAACCTATTTTTCTCAACACACGCGCCATATCTTTTGCGTCATTAATGGGATTCCTGAGAGGTTTATATTCATATTGGCTATTACCAATGACTAAAGCTAATTGGGGACTGTTAGAAGTATTAATTGTCGGATTGACACGAAATAGTCCACGTTGCAACACAGGTGCTTCAACCATATCAGGTGTTTCAATCCTAGTAGTACAAGAACTGATACTGATGAGTACTAGGATAATAATTCCTATAGTGACTTGTTTTCTCATATAATTATCTCCTACCACCAAATAATTCCAAAATCTCCACAGCCTCCCAATCTTGATGTAAAACTTCATGCCATGTTGATCTATAAAATGATCGTTAATTTCGGAACGACTTAGTTTTACTCTACTATCAAGTTTTTTTTGCTTGACAAAATCTAAAACAGCTTAACTCGTAGGGTGGGCAGCAAAAAGACGCTGCCCACCCTACAAGGAAAAATCAACTCTTATAATTTCTTGAAATTTATAGATTAATAACAACTTGAAACAGTCAAGAAAAAAAACTTGATAGTCAAATTTTAGCTTGTTAAGATTTTCTGGCTTACCTGATCTCAACGCCTGGTTATAGCATTACCCGATTTAGTTAAGTACACGCAGGTTTTAAAAACCTGTCAGGTTTAATCACTGTATTTTATGCAATCGGTAAACGCTATAATTTCTGTAAACCTTTTTTCATTCAAACTTTATTTTCCACTGAGACGTTTTGCTAGGAGGTGGTATTAAATCATATTTGAAAAGCGGATATTGGGAAGTCACTAAATATAGTTGGGAAATTTACAATATATCTAGGTTAATATTTTGGTTTTATTGAGAATTTATTTTAGATAAGATAAAAATTTCAGTTATTGGTTATCTGAAAGGTATTTCTTTAACTCTGTTATGGCTTCAGCAAAAAAGCGTCGTAGAGTATCTTGTCCGACTGGAAATTCTTGGTTTGTATCTTGAAAAAATTTGTCCATAATCTCCTTGCTAAAACAGTTATCACTAATCTCAAATCCAGTTTTTTTAAAGCATTTTCTTGGTATATAATCTTCTTTCATCATTTTGATCAACACAGCACATACCAACTGTCTTGTAAGTAGCTTGTCACTTCGGATATTTACGGCTTTGAGTTTAGCTAATTCGCTCTCTAACTGCTGCCGCTTTTGTTCCGATTGGCTTAATTTTTCTTCAGCAGCAATTAGCTTATCCTTGAAGTTGAGGGCTAAAACCTCATAATTTGGTCTAAAAGGATTTTCCCCCAGCAAAACCATAACCAATGAGGCATTATGATAGCCTTCTTCTTTAGAGGCAATCTCACCATGGGCATAAAACCCTGCAATTTTGGGTAATTCTCGGTTAATCTCTTTTTCCTGATAAAACCTTTTGAGGGTTTTTAAAACCGTTTCATATTCCACTCTTCTCTGGGTTTCGCACTGACATCCAAAGGCTTGGGCACGAGCAGAGCAAGAAAATAAGCATACCAATTTCAACTCATTACCAGCAGCACCATACCGTTCGAGTGCAGAGATTAACTGTTCTTCAATATCTTCGATCATTTTATTAATCGAAGGCAGCATTATCTTTACTTGAGCCGATTTAGGTAAGACATGTTTAGTCACAAAATGCTGATCTTCTGCCGTTGCCATAATAATATCTTCCATGTACGGCTTTCCGGTTTTGGGTTTAACAGATAAAGTTGCTCCTACTACTGGAAAATTGGGGGATGGAAGTATGGGTCTTATATATTGCTTTAAATAATTGATGGCTGAGTCTGGTCCAATTTTTAAAACCGTATAGTCTTTAGTTTCAATCGGTTGATATTGTCCACAGTCTTCCCAGCCTTGAGGTTCTGACAGCGCATAATCGTGATGTATTGCCCCATCAAAAATTAAAAACGGCACACTATGTTCATAAACCGTGCGATTGAAAAACTGTTTGGTGTGTTTCAAACTAAAATCATTATCGGCAGCGACTCCACCAAAAATCGCGGTCTCGTCTCCGAGTGCTTCTGAAAAAGCTTCAACCAGTCTTTTGCCATTGATATTTTGGTATTCTGGAAAAATAAAGGCAAGAGAGGGAGCTTTTAGAGGTTTTTGCGGCAATGCCTCATGAATCAAGCGGATTATGGCATCTGTTTCCATGTCTTTATTCAGATTGGTAATGATACCAGTATGTAATCTAATGGTATCTGAGCCAATTAAAATCAGGACATTGGATGATTTGCAATAACCGTTTTTTGAGTTAGAGCAAATTTCAGCATAGCTACTGCATCCAATAAGATTGATTTTGGGGAAATTGTCCTTAATGAGACTGAGCATTTTGCCATGCTGTCGGTTAAATCCATAATTAGAAAAGAATAACGCCGCTTGGTATTTGAACTTATCAATCT
>JAUXCJ010000157.1 GCA_030618965.1 Thiomargarita sp. | reverse complement strand
TAGGCCATTGAATATATTTAATAAATCATCCATATTGTTTATCAGTTATACTTTAATAATCATCAAAAA
Organism: Thiomargarita sp.; assembly: GCA_030618965.1. Taxonomy (GTDB): domain Bacteria; phylum Pseudomonadota; class Gammaproteobacteria; order Beggiatoales; family Beggiatoaceae; genus JAUXCJ01. The sequence continues at coordinate 4,849 of JAUXCJ010000157.1, read as the reverse complement.
CTCATAAATGTGGTGGACACCATTAATGATATGTTAAACACCTTATAATTTTTTTGATATAATAACAAAATTCAATTGATGAAAAAAAATGCTGGGTTAAATAGCATATTTATGCTTCTTTATTAATAATATCATTATTTATTTTAATTTGTCAAAATTTTAAGGAACTAATTGAGGATTTTTCCATGCCCACAATTCGCCGATATGTCGGACTGATTGATAAATATCGTGATTATCTTCCTGTACATGAGGACACGCGGATTATCAGCCTAAGTGAAGGCAATACCCCTTTGATACGCCTACATAATATCCCCAAGCAACTCCAAAAGGATATTAATATTTATGTTAAATATGAAGGACTTAATCCGACAGGTTCCTTTAAAGATCGTGGTATGACGATGGCGATAACCAAAGCTGTCGAAGAGGGGAGTAAAGCCACTGTTTGTGCTTCTACTGGCAACACATCAGCCAGTGCCGCAGCCTATAGCGCGAGAGCCGGTATCACCGCTTTCGTGTTGATTCCAGAGGGAAAAATAGCGCAAGGCAAGCTGGCACAAGCCATGATGCACGGTGCAGTTATTATTCAAATTAAAGGAAATTTTGATGATGGGATGCGATTAGTCAAAGAAGTGGCGGCACATGCCCCAATTACGATTGTGAACTCTATCAATCCTTATCGCTTACAGGGACAAAAAACGGCAGCTTTTGAAATTATTGAGGCACTCGGCAGAGCACCCGATTATCACTGTTTACCAGTAGGCAATGCCGGCAATATTAGTGCTTATTGGATGGGATATAGTGAATTTGCACACAATGGCATTGTCAATAAGCGTCCTAAAATGTGTGGCTATCAAGCCAGTGGAGCCGCCCCGTTTTTGCGAGGGCATCCTGTCGAACATCCAGAAACTATCGCTACTGCCATTCGTATTGGCAATCCGCAAAGTTGGGACAAAGCTGTTAATGCTCAACAAGAATCAGGCGGGTGGTTTGATGAATTTAGTGATGAAGAGATTTTAGCGGCGCAAAAATTATTGGCTGAACAGGAAGGTATTTTTTGTGAACCGGCATCAGCTATTTCTCTCGCTGGTGCTATGAAAGATATTAAAAGTGGAAAAATTCCCGAAGGTAGTACGGTGACATGTACTTTGACTGGACATGGCTTAAAAGATCCAGATACAGCAATTATGCAAAGTACGACACCATTGATTAAAGTCAAGGCAGAATTAGAAGAAGTTAAAGCAGCTATATTGCAGAATATGGAATAAATAAAAGAATTAAATTGGCGGAGAGGGTGGGATTCGAACCCACGGAAGGGGTAAACCTTCAACGGTTTTCAAGACCGTCGCTTTCGACCACTCAGCCACCTCTCCTGAATGTGGGCGCATATTATCATTGAAAATGATTAGGATTGCAAGTGGTATTTTGCAAAGCCTTGGGATTTATCCCAAGGCTACTATAATATTTGTTTGGTTTTTGTCGTTTAACTTAAAATAAAGGAAATAGCAGTATGCCAATATGCGTGGGGGTGCCAAAAGAGCAAACGCCAGATGAACGGCGCGTAGCTTTAGTACCCGATATTGCCAAACGTTTAGAAAAATTAGGCGTTACAGTTGTTATAGAAACAGACATGGGCAAAGCGGCTCATTTTCTGGACGGTGCCTATAAAGGTGTTCAAATTGTTGATAGTAGCCAAAAAGTTTATGAACAAGCCGATGTTGTCCTAAAAGTACAACCCCCAACTGAAGCCGAAATTGAGCAAATGAAGGCTGGTACAGTGATAATCGGCTTTATGTCTGCCCATCGTTATCCTGAGCGGGTGGCTAAATTGCGTGATAACAAAATTACCAGTTTAGCGATGGAGTTCGTACCGCGTATCTCTCGCGCCCAATCTATGGATGCTTTATCGTCACAAGCCGCAGTTGCTGGTTATAAATCAGTCATTATGGCGGCAGATTTAGCCAGCGTTTTTTTCCCCATGTTGACAACAGCGGCGGGTACAATTCGCCCAGCCAAAGTATTAGTCATCGGTGCAGGTGTCGCCGGATTACAAGCCATTGCAACAGCCCGACGTTTAGGCGCGATGGTAGAAGGCTATGATGTCCGCTCAGCTACTAAGGAACAAGTAGAATCTTTAGGAGCTAAGTTTGTTGATATGGAAGTCAAGGCAGAAGGTGAAGGTGGATATGCCCGCGAACTGACTGAGGAAGAAAAACAGCAACAGCGGGCGATTTTAGCTAAACACGTAGCAGCAGCTAATGTGGTAATTACAACTGCGGCTATTCCGGGTCGTCCTTCACCAAAAATCATTACAAAAGAAATGGTTGAAGGAATGAACCCTGGTTCAGTAATTGTTGATTTAGCTTCCGAAGGTGGCGGGAACTGTGAACTGACTCAAGCGGGTAAAACCATTGAACATCAGAATGTTATCATTCATGGACCACTAAATGTAGCCAGCCAAACACCTATTCATGCCAGTGAAATGTATGCCAAAAATTTGTTTAATTTATTAAGTTTGATGATTAATAAAGAAGATGGGACATTAGCCATAGATTGGGAAGATGAGGTGATTGTCGGTAGTACCTTAACTCATGATGGCGAAATTAAACATGCGCCGACACGGGAAAAGGTAGAAGGAGCAAAATCATGATGACGATTACAGGTTTTATAGCACTTTATATATTTATGTTAGCTGCTTTTACTGGCTATGAAATTATTTCTCGCGTGCCAGTGATTTTGCATACTCCTTTAATGTCAGGTTCTAATTTTGTGCATGGCATAGTCTTAGTTGGAGCAATGGTAGCATTGGGACATGCTGAAACTGATTTAGAGAAAACCATTGGTTTTATTGGAGTTGTATTAGCAACAGGTAATGCAGTAGGTGGTTATTTTGTAACGGAGCGCATGTTAGAAATGTTCAAAAGTAATAAAGGAGGAGCGAAGTGACTTGGCAAATTCTCCTGATTGAAAGCGTTTATTTCCTAGCAGCGGCATTATTTATTCTGGGACTCAAAAAAATGAGTTCCCCAGTAACAGCGCGTGGCGGAATTATTTGGGCAGGTGTGGGTATGACACTCGCCACACTGATCACTTTTTTAACACCGAACTTGGGTAATGTTGGCTTAATTATCATTGCTATTATGATAGGAGCTTTACCGGCTTGGTGGTTAGCTTTGCGTGTAGCCATGACTGATATGCCGCAAATGATTGCCCTCTATAATGGCATGGGCGGCGGAGCAGCGGCAAGTATTGCCGCAGTGGAACTAATTAAAGGCAGTTCGCATAGCCTCACAGTACAAACTTTAGCAGTGCTAGGTGCGCTGATTGGTAGCATTTCCTTTTCAGGCTCAATTATTGCTTTTGCAAAATTACAGGGCTTGATGAAAAGATCAGTAATTTTTTCAAATCAGCAAATTTTGAACTTGATATTATTTCTCGTAACCCTGGGATTAGGAGCTTATGTTATATATCTAGGCTCATCAGCATCAATAACGCTGATAATGGTATTTTTTGGAGTCGCCCTAGTATTTGGTATTTTGATGACATTACCGATTGGTGGAGCAGATATGCCAGTCGTGATATCCCTTTATAATGCTTTAACAGGATTAGCTGTAGCCTTTGAAGGCTTTGTACTAGGCAATGCTGCGATGATTATTGCTGGTACAGTGGTTGGTTCAGCGGGAACCTTATTAACGCAATTAATGGCTAGGGCTATGAATCGCCCAGTAAGCAACGTCTTATTCAGTGGATTCGGTGCTAAAGGTGGACAAGAAGCGACTGGGGATTCAGTCGAAGGCAACTTAAAACCAATTGATGCCACAGATGCAGCGATAATGATGGCTTATGCCGAACAAGTGGTAATAATTCCAGGTTACGGCATGGCAGTCGCACAAGCTCAACATAAAGTTTGGGAATTGACAAAAACATTAATTGATAGAGGCGTAAGAGTCAAATTTGCCATCCACCCAGTTGCAGGGCGAATGCCTGGACACATGAATGTACTCCTAGCAGAAGCAGGCGTACCTTATGATATTATTTCCGATTTAGAAGAAATTAATGAAGAATTTGAGCAAACAGATGTGACTATCGTCATAGGAGCCAATGATGTCGTGAACCCAGCGGCTCGCAAAAATCCTGAGAGTCCAATCTATGGAATGCCGATTCTGAATGCCGACAAGTCTAAAAATATTGTAGTCATAAAACGCGGGCGCGGTACCGGTTTCTCAGGTATAGAAAATGACCTGTTCTATGCGGATAATACTCGCATGTTATATGGTGATGGCCAGAAAATGGCGGCGGAACTTTTGCAGGCGGTTGAAGAGTTGTAGTATTATTTTCAGATTAATCTAGTACAACTGATTTACGGAAAAAACGGATTTTAAAAACCATTCATTAACATGAACGCTATGAATTTATTATATTTAATCCGTTTATTCCGTTAATCCGTTGTACTAATTAAAAAATAAACTATTTATTTATTGGTAACTTATTGTTATTTAAATTTTTATTCTGTAGCTATCATCACGTTGGAAGCCTTGATGACTGCTGAAACTTCTTTCCCTTCTGAAATTTCAAGGTTTTCGGCAGATGACTTAGTAATCACTGATACAATTTCTATCCCATCGGGCAGTTCAACTGTTACTACAGAATTAACTGCACCATGTTCTATTTTTTTTACCTTACCTGTAAAAACATTTCTAGCACTTATTTTCATAACAATACAATCCTTAATTTATTAAAAAATGTTATTATAACAATAAAATCAAATAAATCCAGACATGTACTTATATTTTATGGGAACGAGAAAAGCTCGTAGGTTGGGTGCGCCAAGAAGTCGGAGGCCAAGCGGTCT
>JAUXCJ010000309.1 GCA_030618965.1 Thiomargarita sp. | reverse complement strand
TGACTGGACAGAGTTACGCTGATTTATGGCAAACTTTTGATAAAAAAGCACAAGATTTATGGAAGGTTGAGGTATTATTTTAAATAATAACTCATGTTCTGGAACCAAAATAACAGAAAAAATGGCATTGGTTAAAAAATTACCAGCGATGTTGCCATTAATTTCATAATTATTGAAACAAGCTAAACGGATCGTTTAGCTTGAAATTAAGTGTCAATGATTAATTACCATAACTGAAAACTAAAAACCATGCCTCTCGGAAGCGGAAGCTCCCCAATCAAAAAAACTCCCCTTTTCGCTTTCCCAACCAAATTGTTGCTTTGGCTCATGTTGCCAGCTAAAATTTCTCTGATCGTTTGGCTCGCTTTGCCAGCTAAAACTTCGTTGCCTTGGTTCTCGTTGCCAAAAAAAATTCCTTTCTTGTTCTCTTTTTAATTTATCTTCGTAATAAGATCCCATTTTTTTTGCCTCATGTAAATAAATATTGATTGTTACAATATAATGAAAATGACTATTAGTCAAATTACTTAGGCTGCTATAAAATTTACTTAATTTGTTATGACACAAATAAGCTTAATAAGTCATCTAAAAAACGTCTACCTGTCTCTGTCGGATATATCTGTCCCTTGTCTTTGATTAACCAGCCTTTTGTGTACGCTTGCTGTAAGGTGTTTTCTATATAGGCTAAATTGAGGCCAGTATTTTCTATAAATTCTTGTTCCATAAAACCTTCAACTAGGCGCAGGGCATTGATCATAAATTCAAGACTGGTTTCTTCAGGTGTCAGTATTGTTGCATTTGCTTGACGGTTTTGGAGATAACTGTGTGGATGGCGTTGTTTAGTTAAACGAGTAATACCTGTTGCCTCAGTGATTTTTGCGTGTGCGCCTGCACCGATGCCTAAGTAGTCGCCAAATTTCCAATAATTTAAGTTATGTTGACATTGTTGTCCGGGTTTCGCGTATGCGGAAATTTCATATTGTTGATAGCCTTGTTCGGCTAAATAGCGTTGTCCAGCCGTTTGCATTGTCCACTGTAAATCATCATTGGGTAAATGGGCGGGTTTTTGATGATAAAAAAAAGTATTTGGCTCAATGGTTAATTGATACCAAGAGAGGTGATCGGGCTGATAGGAAACAGCGGTTTCTAAGTCTTGTAAAGCTAATTCAAGGCTTTGCGCTGGTAAGCCAAACATTAAGTCTATATTGATATTTTTGAAACCAGCGAGTTGAGCGGCTTCAATGGCTGTTATGGCTTGGCTACGCCCATGAATGCGCCCTAATTTTTGTAAGGCACTATCATTAAAGCTTTGTATGCCTATAGATAAGCGATTGATGCCAGCTTGTCTAAATCCTTGAAAGCGTGTGCTGTCTACTGTACCCGGATTGGCTTCTAGGGTAATTTCTGGATTGGCTATCAGGGGTATTCGCGCTCGTATCCCAGATAAAAGTTGATCAATTGCGTCGGGTGAGAATAGGCTGGGCGTACCGCCACCGATAAAAATACTCCGCACACTGCGTCCCCAAACTTTGGGTAAATCTTGTTCTAAATCGCTAAATAATGCCGCGATATAGTCCTTTTCGGGTAATTTATTGCGTATTTGATGAGAATTGAAATCACAGTATGGACATTTACGCACACACCAAGGTATGTGAATGTAGAGACTTAAAGGGATTGGGGTGTTGAAATTGAACATTTTGTTCTAAACCATGTTTTAAGGGGTTGATAGTTTTTTTTACTAGTTTTAGAAGCATTCTTAAAATACTTGATCCACCAATAACTTAAAAACAACCGTTCATCATTATTATTGTAGAAATTTAAACTATAACAGCCTATTCTTATTAACAGTAATAGGAAAAAATGATGAAACCTGGCTAAAGCTAAGAATAGCCTCGATTATTGTTGTCATTACTCCTAATTGTAAAAATTAAGTTAAGCAAAGGAGAAGGATCAATGAATCTAGCTAAAGAAAGGCAACCACGAACACGACATTTGGCAATTTATAAAGTTTATCATCCCGATTTTCCAACACTGGAAATGTATGGAGGGCAACATCTCGGCAAATGGGGTTATGGTGGCTCAACTAATAATGTTAAGGAACTGCTCAATTTTAAAGTAACAAATAGTATTTGTTTAATTCAAGATCATGAATTAGACTCGTATTCTCACTATGAAGAGTATGCAAAAGAAATCAATTTTAATTTTAAATGGTTTCATTATCCCATTGTTGATATGTCTGTGCCAACAAAAGCTTTGATGGTAGAAATTCTGGATAAGATAGACGAACTCATCGCAGCCAATGAAAAAATTTATATTCATTGTTTAGCTGGGCATGGTAGAACTGGGACTGTGATTGGCTGTTGGCTAAAAAGGCATGGTTTTGAGCAGTTAAATATTTATTATAAATTGGCTATTTGGCGGAAATCTACGCTATTTGGCTCTAGGATGTCTTCACCCCAAAGTGCAAAACAATTTGCAATGATTAATAATTGGCAAAAGGGAAAATAGATGAAAAATATACTTGTTGTAGGGGGAGCTGGTTATATTGGTTCTCATATGGTTAAAATGCTGTTGGCTGCTGGACATCATGTCGTTACCTTTGATAATCTATCGGGTGGTTATGAGGATGCGGTTTTGGGTGGTGATTTTGTATTCGGTGATCTTGCAAATCGTTTATGCCTAGATCGTTTATTTACAAGATATAATTTTGATGGAGTGATGCACTTTGCTTCGTTTATTCAAGTTGGTGAATCGGTAATAAAGCCGGGCAAATATTATCAAAATAATGTAGCATCTACTTTGAATTTACTAGATGCAATGGTCGCTTATGAGGTAAAATCCTTTATATTTTCTTCAACAGCAGCTATTTTTGGTGAACCGCAATATGTACCGATTGATGAACAGCATCCGAAGCAACCGATTAATCCTTATGGTTTGTCTAAATGGATGATTGAACAAATTTTGGGCGATTATGATCGTGCTTATGGCTTAAAATCTGTTTGTTTGCGCTATTTTAATGCGGCTGGTGCTGATCCTGATGGTGAACTTGGAGAGCGTCATAATCCAGAAACGCATTTAATTCCATTGGTTTTACAAGCGGCTTCTGGGCGACGTGATGCGATTACTGTGTATGGACAAGATTATGAAACTCCAGATGGCACTTGCCTGCGTGATTATATTCATATCAATGACTTATGTCAGGCGCATTTGTTAGCTTTGGAGCAATTATTAAATGGGGCAGATAGTGCTGCGTATAATTTAGGCAATGGTGCTGGTTTTTCTGTTAAAGAAATCATTGATATTGCTGAAGAAGTTACGGGTAAAAAGATACCAGTACTCATGGGAGAACGACGAGACGGAGATCCGGCTCGTTTAGTTGCCGATTCAAAACAGGCACAAACAATTTTAGGCTGGCAGCCACAATATGCGGACTTAG
>JAUXCJ010000121.1 GCA_030618965.1 Thiomargarita sp. | reverse complement strand
GTTGCCCTAGGCTGGTATGTTCTCCCCTTTCAGGGGAAAAACCATGCACTTTTAATCACACCCACCAGTCAAGATTAAATTGACAGTGCACTAATCACTTCTCTTCTTCAGTCTTTTTTTCCAACAATTGCCATTTCTGAAATGGTAGCGCAATTAAACTAGTTTCCAATCTCTCTGAATGAGCGAACTTGATCACAATTAAATCTGTGATTTGCCAATTCGCAATCGTTTGAGAAAGCAAAGTATTTGCAGCTAATCCTTCAAGCCATCCTGCATTAGCCTCTAATTTAAGATTATTTGCAATATCATTGGGCGGTAAGTTGATCCGCAAAACGAATACAAATAGGCCAATGATAATAATGATTGCTAAAAATTTTTTAATCTTAACAATGCTTTGCATTTTATCACTCCTTTATGAGGGGAATTGGGTTAAAATAACCACTTTTTATCATTAATATAAGTTGGAAACAGCCCTTATGAATACTAGCCCGTTTAAAGGACAAAAGCTAGGTACGTCTGGCTTGCGTAAGAAAGTTACTGAATTTCAACAGCCCCATTATCTTGAAAATTTTACACAATCTATCTTTAACTCCTTGGATAAGTTCCAAGGTAAAACGCTCGTTATTGGGGGTGATGGTCGTTATTATAATAAAACTGCCATTCAAACCATTTTAAAAATAGCTGCTGCTAACGGCTTTGGGCGGGCATTGGTTGGACAAAATGGTCTCTTATCTACGCCAGCAGCCTCGGCAGTTATTCGCAAACATAAGGCTTTTGGGGGCATTATTTTGTCTGCTAGCCATAATCCTGGAGGGCCTGATGGTGATTTTGGTATTAAATACAATATCAGCAACGGCGGCCCTGCACCAGAGAAAGTGACTGATGCCATTTATGAGCATTCCCAAAAAATCACGGAATATCATAGGACTGATGCGCCTGATATTGATTTATCTCAATTAGGTAAAACGCAAGTCGGGGAAATGACTGTTGAGATCATTGATCCTGTCGCAGATTATGCTGAACTCATGGAACAACTTTTTGATTTTGAAAAGATAAAAGCTTTGTTTCAATCGGGTTTTACAATGCGTTTTGATGCAATGCACGCGATTACTGGCCCCTACGCGAAAGTCATTCTTGAAGATAAATTAGCTGCGCCTGCGGGTAGCGTTATGAATGGTGTCCCTTTAGAGGATTTTGGTGGCGGACATCCTGATCCTAATTTGACTTATGCGAGTGATTTAGTAGATGCAATGTCTGATATGAATGCGCCAAAATTTGGAGCAGCTTCTGATGGGGATGGGGATCGCAATATGATTTTAGGCCAGCGTTTTTTTGTCACACCTTCTGATAGTCTTGCCATCTTAGCTGCTAATGCTCACCTTGTGCCTGGCTATAAAGGCGGTTTAGCGGGAATTGCTCGCTCTATGCCGACAAGTGCAGCGGCAGATAGGGTTGCTGAGGCTTTGGGAATTAACTGTTTTGAAACGCCGACAGGTTGGAAATTCTTTGGTAATTTACTGGATGCAGACAAGGTTACTTTGTGTGGTGAGGAAAGCTTTGGTACTGGTTCAAATCATGTGCGGGAAAAGGACGGCTTATGGGCGGTGCTATTTTGGCTCAATATTTTAGCAGTGCGCCAAGAATCTGTAGCGAAGATTGTGGCTGAACATTGGGCAAAATATGGGCGTAATTTTTATTCTCGGCATGATTATGAAGGCGTAGATGCACAACAGGCACAAGCCTTAATGGAGAAATTATCTAACAAGTTCAGTCAATTGAAAGGTCAAATCTTTGGTGCAGACATTGTTGATTATTGTGATGATTTTAGTTATACCGATCCGATTGATAAGAGTATAAGTAAAAATCAAGGCTTACGAATTGGTTTTGATGATGATTCGCGTATCGTGTTTCGTCTCTCTGGAACTGGTACAGAAGGTGCGACTTTGCGGGTTTATTTTGAATTGTTTGAGGCAGACGTGGCTAAACAGAATATAGATGCTCAAATAGTTTTGGCTGATTTGATTAATTTGGCGGAAGAACTGGCAGAGATTAAAAAATATACAGGGCGTGAGAAACCGTCGGTGATTACCTAAAATTTAAGTAGGGCTGGTGGGCAGCGTATTTTTGCTGCCCACCCTACACTATAAAAAAGGATTTTGAATCGTCAACGTCGATTCAATCACTTGCCCATGTTGTAAGTCTTCAGAATAAAGCGTAGTGCAATTTTCAGCCAGTGCTACGGCCATAATTTGGCTGTCATAAAAAGAATAGTGGTATTTGTCAGCTAAAATCAGCGCATTCTCAATTGTGTCAGGGGTAATGGTTGCTACTAAACAGGTAGCCCTCACTTGGGCAATGACAGCCGCTATCTCCGTGTATTCACATTTGAACTTTTTCCGTAAGACATTAGACAATTCGCTCAATACTTGTGTACTAATAATCGGTTGATTCTTTTTTAACAAAGCTTTTGCTATGGATTGTTTATCTGGTTCATCTTCTGAATACAAATAAACAATAATATTACTGTCAAAAAAATCTTTATCGTTCATTAGCTTCCTCACGATTAAAACGAAAGCCTTTTGTTTTAAGTGACACCGCATTAAAGCTGTAAGAGTCTTTTTCGATTGTTTTTGGAAGAGTCTGCTTGATTTTTTCAGCCAGCAAGATGACACGCACTTGTCTGTTATTCCAATCTTGAAATTGTGAGGGTAATTTTATAATGCCATCATATAGTTGTTCACTAAATTCAATTGCTTGCATTTTTAGCTCCATTATATGAAATTCAGTTTCCGGTTTTAGTTTTATCTACTATGTAGGTTATTATGATAATTTGATTATAGACATCTATAATTAGTTAGTAAACTGAAAATTCACATTTCCTCCCAAATTTCTCCAATTGGTTCAACTATATCTGCATTGATTAATGCTAAATCTTGTAGATATCCAAACAATCGTACTGGTGGTTTTTCCCGATAAGGGACAAGTTTAGCAACAGGACGTCCGCGTTTAGTAACCACAAATTCTATTTGTTTTTTTTCAACATCATTCATAAGTTGTAGGCATTTTGCCTTGAATTCTCCAGCAGCGATAAGCATAAGTAATTTCCTTGGTTAATATGACCTACTATTTAGGTGTTTATGGTCAGATTATTCATAGATATATATAAATTGTTAGTAAACTGAAAATTCACATTTCCTCAAATATGTTTGACAAGACACTCGTTTTTATTCCACACTTTCTAACAACCCAAAAAAAGGAAAATAACCAGCATGTCTATTTTTAGAGCTTATGATATTCGTGGAATTGTGCCAAACAATACCGCCGATGTAGCACAAATCGGCGATGATGCGCTGACTCCGGCCATTACAGAGCAAATAGGGCAAGCCATTGGTAGTGAAGCGGCTGCACATAATCAGCCTAATATAGTTGTCGCACGCGATGGGCGTTTATCGGGGCCGGCATTGTTAGAAGGCTTGATTAAAGGTTTGAAGTCTACTGGGCGTAATGTGATTAATATTGGTATGGTTCCTACGCCAGTTCTGTATTTTGCCACTTATCATTTTAATGCTGGTAGCGGTGTGATGCTGACTGGTAGTCATAATCCACCTAATTACAATGGCTTAAAAATGATGATTGGCGGGGATACACTATCAGGAGAGCGGATTCAAGCCCTTGATAGGCGCATTAAAAATTCTGATTTAATCAGTGGTGTCGGTACACGTCTTGAAACGGCTGATATTGGTGAAACTTATATTGCTCGCATTGTAAAGGATGTCAAATTAGCGCGTCCATTTAAAGTCGTTGTGGATTGTGGTAACGGTGTGGCGGGTGAATTGGCACCTAAGCTGATTCGGGCTTTAGGTTGTGAAGTTATTGAGTTATTTTGTGAAATTGATGGTAATTTCCCGAATCATCATCCTGATCCCAGTATGCCTGAAAATCTAGAAGATGTGATTAAAACAGTTCAAGCTGAGGGCGCTGATTTAGGTTTCGCCTTTGATGGTGATGGTGATCGTTTAGGCGTGGTGGATGCTCAAGGTAGAGTGATTTGGCCAGATCGTCAAATGATTTTGTATGCCACTGATTTATTAAAACGTCATCCGGGCGCAGAAATTATCTATGATGTGAAATGTACGCGGTATTTGGAAACTGCTATTGAGCAGGCTGGTGGTAAGCCTTTGATGTGGAATACTGGACATTCTTTTATTAAAGCTAAGATAAAAGAAACTGGCGCATTGCTTGGCGGTGAAATGAGTGGGCATATTTTCTTTAAAGAACGCTGGTATGGTTTTGATGATGCTTTATATACTGCTGCCCGTTTGTTGGAAATTTTGTCTAAAGATAGTCGTGCTCCCGAAGCTGTATTTGCTGAATTACCCGATGCTGTGAATACGCCTGAACTGAAACTGGAACTGGCAGAATTTGGTCAACATTATCAATTGATGGACAAAATCCGCGATAGTTTTCACTTTGAAGGCGCGAAGGTGAGAACTATTGATGGAATACGTGCAGATTTTGAAGATAGTTGGGGATTAGTACGCCCATCTAATACTACACCTTGTTTAGTGATTCGTTTTGAAGCGGATAATCAAGCGGCATTGGAAAGGATTCAAGATAACTTTCGTCAGCAATTTTTGGCGATTGATGGGGCGTTGAATTTGCCGTTTTAGTTTAATCTCAAAAAAAAGCGTAATTTCACCTTGAACGGATTTGAACATATAATATTATTTCTTGTCGCTTTGGTGGCTAATACTTTTTCTGCTTTTGCGGGCGGAGGTGCGGGATTAATTCAATTGCCTGTATTGATTTTTTTGGGATTACCGTTCCCGCTGGCTTTGGCTACTCATAAAGTCGCTAGTGTTGCTTTAGGAATTGGGGCGACTACACGTTATTTACGTGAGAGGGCTTTGGATTATCGTTTAGCTTTATTGCTCTTGTTAAGTGGTGTACCCGGTGTCATTATTGGTGCTCATATTATTTTACATGTACCTGATAGAATTGCTGAAATTTCCTTGGGTTTCCTCACACTAGGTTTAGGTGTTTATTCGTGGATAAAACCAGAATTAGGACAAGCGCATCGTTTAGTTCATCGTGATTTAGTCGGTTATGTGATAGGCAGTGCCGGTTTATTTTCGATTGGTTTATTGAACGGTTCGCTGACTTCTGGCACAGGATTATTTGTGACATTATGGCTAGTTCGTTGGTTTGGTTTAGATTATCAACGTGCGGTTGCTTATACCTTGGTTTTAGTTGGCTTATTTTGGAATGGTAGTGGCGCAATCACATTGGGATTATTGAGTGATATTAAGTGGAGTTGGTTACCGGCTTTGTTAATAGGTTCATTGCTGGGTGGCTATTTAGGTGCTCATTTAAAGTCGGAGGCCAAGCGGT
>JAUXCJ010000312.1 GCA_030618965.1 Thiomargarita sp. | reverse complement strand
TATGGCGGTTTATGGAGAAACTGGTAGTTGTGAACTGAAGTAAGGGCAACCGGATTGCCCTTACTATTTAATAGCTTTCAATCGGACAATTCACATGACAAAGCAATTCATAACCGATTGTACCAGCTAAACTGGCAACTTCTTCTACTGGTAAATTCTTCCCCCAAAGAACCACCGGATCCCCAATACGCGCATTTGGCTGGTTACGCAAATCCACCGTGATCATATCCATAGAAACTCTGCCAACCAGCGGCACTCGTGTACCATTTACTAAGACAGGAGTGCCAGATGGGGCATGGCGAGGATAGCCGTCGGCATAACCAATCGCAACAACGCCGATAAGCATAGATTGTGGGGAAGTCCAAGTTGCACCATAACCAACACTATCTCCTTTCCGAATTCGCTTGACACTAATTAAAGACGATTCTAATTGCATCACCGCTTGCAAACCTTCTTCTGTTCCCACACGATTAGGAAATGGAGACACACCATACAGCATAATACCCGGGCGTACCCAATCAGCATGAGTTTGCGGCCATCCTAGTATGCCAGCGGAATTCGCTAATGAAGACTCAATTTCTAATGCTGTGGCAAGCTCCATAAAAGCTTCGCTTTGTATTTCAGTCATGGCATCATCAAGATTATCAGCACAAGCTAGATGACTGATTAATCGAATCTCTGCAACTTGTGAACAGTCTTTTAGCCGTTCATAAATAGTTTCAATCTCATTAGGGCTGAAACCTAATCGGTGCATACCAGTATCAACTTTTAACCATACATTGATCGCTTCATTAAGTGGCGTGTTAATTAAATCTTCAAATTGTTTGCCCGTGTGCATAACAATTTCTATCGTCCCTTGTGCAATCAACGGCAGTTCTTCTGGACGGAAAAAACCTTCTAGTAAAACAATCGGCTTGCTTATACCGGCATCCCGTAAAGTCAATGCTTCCTCAAGAGAACGCACTGCAAAAGCATCAACATTGGATTCAAGCACCTCAGCAACTCTAACAGCACCATGCCCATAAGCATTGGCTTTGACAACAGCCATAATGCGCTGAGATGAGGCACAGGCTTGTACTCGTTGGAGGTTAGCACGTAGGGCTGCTAAATCAATGATGGCACGAGTAGGACGGCTCATGTTGTTCATTCTCCATAATAAGATTCGTTAAATGCGCTACTGTTTTCAAATGTTGTAGTTTCTCCCCTAAAATAGAGATCAACCGTACCAATGGGACCATTACGCTGTTTAGCAACGATAATTTCGGCTTTATTTGTTTCCGGTGTATCCTCATTATAAACGACATCCCGATAAATAAATACAATAATGTCAGCATCTTGTTCCAAACTACCCGATTCTCTTAAATCTGACATTTTAGGACGTTTATCAGTCCGTTGCTCTAAACCTCGATTCAATTGTGATAAAGCAACTATTGGTACATTCATTTCTTTTGCTAATGATTTAAGGGAACGCGATATTTCAGACACTTCATTGACACGATTTTCTGTATTACCCGTAACTTGCATCAATTGTAAATAATCAATCACAATTAAAGCCAGCTGCCCTTGTTCCCGCGTCAAACGGCGCACTCTGGTTCGTAACTCTGCTGGGCTTAAGGCTGGTGTTTGATCAATAAATAACGGTGCGGATTCCAACTGACTCACAGCCATTGTGATTTTATCCCATTCATCATCTTTTAAATTACCAGTACGCACATTTTGTAAATTAACCCTAGACAAAGATGAAATTAGGCGCATCGCTAATTGTTCGTCAGACATTTCCATGCTAAACACTGCTACTGGTAGCTTTTCATTAATCGCCACATATTGAGCAATATTCATCGCAAAACTGGTTTTGCCCATCGCAGGTCTCCCCGCCACGATAATCAAATCAGACTTTTGTAAACCAGAGGTTTGATGATCAAAATCCGTAAACCCTGTTGGTATGCCTGTAATTTTACCGTCTTTTTGAAACAATATTTCTATACGTTCCAGTGTTTGACCGAGAATCTCCTTTAATTGAACAAAACCATTTTGACCACGCGCACCAATTTCTGAAATTTCAAACACCATTTTTTCAGCATTATCAAGCAACTCAGTGGTACTACGCCCTTGAGTATTAAAAGCACTTTCAGAAATCTTGGTACCCACACTCATTAATTTACGTAAAATAGAACGATCTCGTACAATTTTGGCATAAGCAATAATATTTGCAGCACTAGGCGTGTTCCCAGCGAGCAGTCCCAAATATTGGCTTCCACCAATATCATTGAATTTATTATGCTTTTGCAACCACTCAGCAAGCGTCACCGGATCACAAGGATTGCCTTCTTCAGATAATGACTTAATGGCGCGGAATAAAGTTTGATGCTCTGGCTGGTGAAAATCCGTTTCTCCCATCATTTCAGCAACAAAAATCCAAGCATCATTATTGAGCATTAAGCCGCCCAATACCGATTGTTCGGCTTCTCTTGAAAAGGGCTGCTTTTTGAGGGGATCTAGGGAATTATTGGAATAAATTGGCTCCGACATCAAGCTATAGTAACCGTTGGTTATTGCTCAGGAGTACAAGTTAAGCCTTGTACTCCAATAACCGTCAATTTAATTGATATTGACAGACTAGGGGGCGAGGAAGGGTGAAAAAATCATTTTTCTGCAATCACTTGAACAGTAACATAAGCATCAACATCAGGATGCAAATGGACTTCTATATCATATTCACCAAGATGCCGTATAGGCTCAGATAAACGGATTTCTTGTTTAACAATTTTTATTCCGCCTTCATTAATCGCTTTTGCAATATCAGCAGCAGTAACGGAACCAAAAAGTTTACCTTCAATGCCGACTTTAGCTGCAATTTCTACAATAATTTCCTCTAACTGAGTCGCACGCGCTTTTGCTTTAGCCAGTGTATCTGTTT
The DNA here is from genome assembly GCA_030618965.1 of Thiomargarita sp. Classification (GTDB taxonomy): domain Bacteria; phylum Pseudomonadota; class Gammaproteobacteria; order Beggiatoales; family Beggiatoaceae; genus JAUXCJ01. The sequence goes on along the minus strand of JAUXCJ010000312.1, from coordinate 475 downwards.
GTGCTTGCTCAAGTTCAGCACGACGTGTTTCAAATTGTGCCAGATTTTTAGTGGTAGCTGGCTCAGCTTTTTTTTGAGGAATGAGATAATTACGAGCGTAGCCGTTTTTAACTTGGACTTTATCACCTAGATTGCCTAGATGTTGAATTCTGTCCAGAAGAATAACTTCCATTATATAACTAACCTCTTTTATAAATTTATTTGACGATTTCTCCCTCCCCCTAGCCCCCTCCCGCTGGGAGGGGGACTTCCACCCCAGCGGGGGGGATTGAGGGGGGGAGAAATCACATTATTAAGGAACAAGTCTTATTAATACTCTCAATTATAAAAACTATAAATTATCCTAAAATCGCGCTTTATTATCAAGTAACTTTGATAAAGTTCAAGCATAGGCAGCATAGCATTCTAATTCTGAAATTGATATAATACCAAAGGTTTATTTAAAATAAATATATATAAAAATAGTCAGTTATTA
>JAUXCJ010000414.1 GCA_030618965.1 Thiomargarita sp. | reverse complement strand
TAAAAGTGCATGGTTTTTCCCCTGAAAGGGGATAACATACCAGCCTGGGGCAACGCCCCAGGATTTAATGACATGCGATGTTAAGCCCTGAAGGGGCGAACATTTATCATCATAGTTTTGGCCTGTTTTCCAATCAAAGACAAGGAGATAATTGCTAGTATTCGCATCACTCCATCACTAAGATAATTAGCCTCTAAAAAATGATTCATGATCTAATTATTTTCATAGGATTCAGTACTTATTTCTTCTTGCTATCCTCGAATGCGTAAACAGTCATTTTCTTAAAGGAGACATTATTTTCTCGGGCTAACTTATAAAGCTTTCTAAAGGAATTTGCTACCTTTGGTGCATCACACCCCCGCGCCTTCGACAACCAGTCAAACTGCATATCTGTTGGTGGTTCATCTCGTTTCCAGTCCCAAACATAGACAGTAAATTGACCTTGAATATCACAATTTGTCTGCACATGCCAAGCCTTAGATTTCTGAGCCGGGCCAAATTTTTTCTTTAGCTCTTTGACAATTTTCTTTGAAGAAGGTCGGACGGTGCCCCTTTTATATATCTTTAATAATAAGTGAGCCGAATCAACCGCATACATTGGGTATTTATTATAACTGGTGTTGTCAGCCTTTTCAAAAAACTCTAAAGCCTTCAATGCATATTGCTCCGCACGTTTACTATTTTTAGCTACTCCTCCTTTACCTTCATGATAAACTAAAGCAAGTTCTTTAGCCGCTCGCGTAGAGCCATTGGCAATAGCCTGCTCATATAACGTGACAACCTCATTTGGTGAGCGCGGAGAAACCGATCCTTTTATAATTCTATTTGCCAGTTCTATGCGAGAAGTGTCTGAACCAAGTTCAGCACCTTGCCTCCAATAGGCAACCGCTTGTTTCGGGGCTGCTGCGCCCACTCCTTCACCCTTTTCTAGCATTTTGGCAACTCTTTCAATTGCAAATATATTTCTTCCCTTCGCTGCTTTTTGATACCATATCAAGGCGGTTCCCAAGTTTTTATCCACATAGTTACCAGAATAGTACATATCGCCAAGCGCGGATTGACTCCTTGTCAAATCTTGCTTAGCACCTTGGGTCAAATATCCCAGTGCCTGTTTGCTAGTACGCTTATATTCTCCGCTCTTCCCACGCTTTTTGGCGGCACTGGCCTTTGCTAAATAAAAATAACCCAATTGTGTAAGAGCGTCAGTATACCCAAGTTTTAGAGCTCGCTTGTAATAAAGCAAAGCTTGATCCATATCCTTAGAAACCTCTTCACCATCTCGATATAGGTCACCAAGCCTGACTAAGGCAGTAGCGTTTCCATTTTCTGTTGCTGTCCTATACCATTCTATGGCTTCGACACGGTTGCGAGATACGCCTTCACCGTGATAAAGTTTACCAGCAAACACTGCTTGAGCACGGCTGAATCCTTTTAGTGCTGAACGTCGATACCACTTAATAGACCGAACTTTATCTTGGACGATACCTTCGCCGGCGTTATAGGCAACAGCGAGCAGATATTGAGCCTCAGCATCGCCACCTTCCGCTGCCTGTTTAATCTCCTGTATCGACTTCGTCTTAAGCACTTTCTTAAGAAGAATGCTACCTTCATCAATGATTTCGTAGTCATGCAGTGTCACACCTGTATTGCTAAGTTTCCGTTGCTTTTGCCTTGGCTTTTTGGTTTGAACTGTTTGTGGTGTGGTTTGACAGCCCCCAAAACAAAACGCTTTGTTCAATGAAGCTGAATACCAAGGTTCTTGACCTCCATTACTTTCCTGTAGGACAGCATTGCGTACCTGCATAAACATATCATCTATGCGTTGATGGTTTTGATGCGCTAATTTTAAGCCATCAAGCAAGTGCTTGGTAAATAAACCATTTTTGTCGCCTATGGAACTATCCTCAGCGATTTTACCAGGCGAAGTGGCAAAGGCAATAATCGAACCACTGCTCGATTCTAGCCGTGCTAAACCACGTCCGAGACTGCGTGTTGAACCACGAAAAGGATTGTCACGACACGCATCTAATATAATGATATTCAAACTATTTTTTGCGCTATTCATCCGAGCTAATATACTTTCCGCATCAACCGCGTAAGACTGCAAACTATGTTTATCCAAAATCTTGTTATTATCAATCGGGAGCAAATAATTTTGCCCATCCACTTGAACACCGTGTCCCGCGAAATAAAATAGCCCGACACCTGGTCTAGCTGATAAATTGGTACTAAAATTATGAATAGCATTAAGCATAGCGATTTGATTGACATTGGTTTCCAAGAGAACCTCAAAACCCATTTTTTTCAGCATCCGCGCTATTTCGGTCGCATCATTCACTGGGTTGTCGAGTTGCCGATATTGATATCGGTTATTGCCTATCACTAAAGCCAGTTTCCGCGTACCAGATTTAAATCTCTCAAGACCGCGAGAGTTTGATGACTGATCTGTAGAAGGATCAGTGTCTGAAGGATTTTTGGTTGGTAGCGTTTGATAAACAATAAGGAATAGTACAATAGTGAAAAATGCCAGTATTTTTTTCATATAGCCTCTTTAATAATATGCGCCCTCGACGAGAATGGGATTATCTAATAAAATGCTTAATCCGGTTTTGATGATTGCTGATAGAGACATTATGGGTTTTAATCCTTAAAGAATGGGTTTACTCGTTCAAATTCGCAC
>JAUXCJ010000253.1 GCA_030618965.1 Thiomargarita sp. | reverse complement strand
CAATAACTGGATAATGGTATTTTTCACCTGCTAAAGCTTTAACTAAAGCAAAAATACCGAAAATAATTAGGCTGGAATGGCAAATTGTGAAATAGAGTATCATCGTTACCCATAAGTAAGGCGAATTATATCCCCCTGCGAAAAAAACAACACTAGTGAGTAAGAGCAATAGTAATCCAGCCCAAATGCTGGCTGAAAAGCTTTGTCTTAAATGACAACCCGCCAAAGAAGGAGAGTTGTTCTCATATTTTAAGTAAAGCCATGTTAAGATCAAAAAAGCAATACCAGGAAGCACTAAGAGATTAAGGAGATAGAGACTTTCTGCTATAATTGCTAAAGATTTGCCGGGAATGATCTCATTTTCTCCTTTTTCTTGAATTTTTTTACTCATATTTATTAATTCCTCTAACTATTTTTTTGTATGGATTCCATATCCTTGGCAGCCACAAAAAAACTAATAATGTAAGTCACGAATCCGATTAATAAGATTACGCCGGTGAATTCTCGTAGCCAATTAAACACGATCAATTTTTCTTGTACCATCATAAATGGCAATGGCGTTTCACTAAAACGTTGTAAATAAACTTGCAAAATGCCTACTGCACCGATAAATAAGGTCATTAATATCATGGAAATATTCATTAACCAAAATGACCAGATTTCCCACTTTTGGGATCGTTTACTATTAGCCGCTCTTCCTTGTAATAGTGGCATTGCATAAGAAATCATTGTTAAAACAATCATAACATAGGTGCCATAAAAGGCTAAATGGCTGTGGGCAACGGTGATTTGAGTGCCATGCGTGTAATAATTGAGGGGGGCTGGACTTTGTAAGAAACCCAAAACACCTGCGCCTAAAAAAGCCATGACGGCTGTTCCTAACACCCAAAATCTTGCGGCTTTATTTGGATGTTGATGACGACTGCTGTTAAGTATTTTGAATGCAAATAAGGTTATCATCAACAGGGGGATGGGTTCTATGAGAGAGAAAATAGTGCCCCACCATTGCCAGTATTCAGGAGCACCTATCCAAAAATAGTGATGTCCGATACTGATAACCCCACTTAGTAAGACTAAAGCAATAATCAGATAGAGCCATTTTTCAATGCCTTCACGATTAATGTTGGTCAATTTTAGTAAGACAAAGGCAAGCAGGGGAACCATAATCAGTAACCATAGTGCCTCAAAGCTAAGGTGAACGAACCACCACCAAACGAATTTATCTAGTACCAAGTTTTTAGAGTTATAAAAAGTCAATAAAAACAATAGAGTTAAACCAATAAGTCCGGTAAATAATATTGTATTAATTGTGGTTTTACGGCCTTTCTGTATCGTCATACCAATATTATATAAAAATGCTCCCAGCACCATGACAAAACTAAGCTTAATAATCGTTGGCTGTTCCATAAATTCTCGCCCCATCGTTGGTTGGAGATAGTTGCCGGTTATTTTAGCTAATGTGGCATAAGATATAAATAGATAACTAAGTAAGCTTAAAATGCTAGTTATAAGGAATATCCAGAACAAAATGATAGCTAATTTTGGATTGTGTAATTCCTGTTCGGCTTCTTCTATGACAATATAATAAGATGCGCCCATAAAACCAAATAGTATCAGTATTATCAATAAGTTGATATGAATTATCTTGGCAATACCAAAAGGTAGGATAGGAAACAGGAAATCTCCTAACATATATTGTAAGCCGATAATAAGACCAAATAAAATTTGGAAAGCAAACAGTGCGATAGCCGTAATAAAATAGGGTTTAGCAACTGCTTGTGATGAATATTGCATTTTTTCTCCTATTTGCGTGGATAGTTTATTCACCATAAAAAAAACCCCGTAAGTTTTTTCAAACCTACGAGGTTTAGTTTAAATAAATTTTTCTTATAGTACAAATTTAACCTTCAATAGTTGGAGGCCATCGTGCAGTGTTTATTTCGGAAGTCCACTTCAAAAACGCAATCAGTGCCTCTAATTCTTCTTTGCTAAATTCAAAATTTGGCATTTTTCGGCGCCCTGGTATATTAGTCGGCATCATTTTAATCCAAGCTTTGGTATACTCGCTACCCCGACGTTTATAAACGTTGCCCAATTCTGGTGCATAATAAGCACCTTCTCCTAGTAAGCTGTGACAACCGATACAATGATTTTCTTCCCAAACTATTTTACCTTGAGCCACCAAAGGTGTAAGATTTTCCCTATTATCACGCTCATGCAAACTATAAATGCTATCAAAACTCAAAAGAAAAAAAACTAAGAAAGAAAATACGGCACTGCTATAATAGAACTTTCGAGCCTGATTTTTTGTGAAAACTTTATTCATGTAAGGGGAAATTTACTCCAAATTATTCTCGAAAATTACTTTAGAAAAGTGACATACATTTTGACTGCATTATCCATTTCTTTCAATAAAGGCATATTAAGCTCAGCTACTTTGATAAAATCCTCTTGAGAATGCTGTTTTTTCGTCAAAAGAGATTTATATTTTTTCCAAAGTCTTTGGATAATTCTCAATTGATGACTAATTGCGCTAATGCGCTTTTGACCAATTTATGAAATTTTTTCCATGATTGAGCGACTTTAGTGAGTTGCTCTAAAATAGCCAAATTTTGGGTTTTTATCAAACGTAATCTTTTGCTGCCATTGCGTAATCCTTCTAAAGTCCATTCAAAATGAATACTACTTTTCTGAAGATTGTGTTTATTTTCCTCAAAATGAATATTCTTAGCCATCAGCAGGATTTCCTTGCTCATTTTTTGAGTGAGCATCCGTTGCTTGCCGGCAAAATGGAGTAGCACACGCCACTCAAACTGGCTGGCAGCATATACGCTTGTAAAACTTAAAAAAAAGCTGATCAGTAATGTTAAAATCAGACGATATTTGAGAGTTTTTATAATCATCATTAGGTGTTTATTGGGTAATATACGAATTGAAAATTCAAAATATTAAGCTATAACAGTGAGAATATTTTGTCATGAATACTTTACACTGTAAAGAGATCTTAGATATAACTAATAGTGACGATTAGAGAAAGTTTTATTGATAATCAATATAAATATAATATGAAATATAAACGGCTAGAACCATCCGCGAGTTTTGATCAAGAACTGCGTAACTTTCACTTATTTGCAGCACTCAACGATCAGGAATTTGCACGGATTAGAGAAAGTTTGCAATTGATAACGCTTGAGAATGGAGAATATTTATTTAAGGAGGGAGAAGCAGCAGAGCATTTTTTCATGCTCAGAAATGGTTTTATTAAGCTCCTCCGTCTTTCTGTGGCGGGGGAAGAAAAAATCTTTGATCTCATTTCGCCTGGGCAAACTTTTGCTGAAGCCATGATGTTTATGCCCAATGCTGTTTATCCAGTCACCGCACAAGCACTCAATGAGAGTGCAATTTTGTGCTTTGACAGTAAAGTTTTTACAAGCATCATTAAGGTTTCTTCAGAAACCGGTTTTCACTTCATGTTTCATATAAGCAAGCGTCTCCATATGTGTATCAACGAAATTGATAATCTAACCTTGCAAAATGCCACCTACCGTATCGTGAACTATTTACTTTATCAAATACCGGATGATAATAAAAACACTTATGAAATAAATTTTCCCATTCCTAAACAAGTCATTGCCTCACGCTTGTCAATTAAGCCAGAAACTTTTTCCCGCATTTTACGCGATTTGAATAGGATTGACCTTATTACAGTAAAAGGTAGAACTATTTATATTCACAATGTTGATAGGTTGCGTTTATATTCAATTGGTGCTGTTGCCTAATTGCACTATTTTTCTAACATTGCAACTCTTGAAGGTACTTTCAAAAAATCACCAACTTTCAAATTATTATATTTGATCGGGTTTAATACCCGTAGTCGGGAAACGCTT
>JAUXCJ010000358.1 GCA_030618965.1 Thiomargarita sp. | reverse complement strand
CAAATCGCGGTATAAATTTAAAAAAAAGAGAAACACTTTTTATTGTAAATCTAATACTTTAAGTTAATTTTGTTAAATTTCAATTGCCACTTTTAGGTACTATTATTTTATATCCTACTTTAGGTTTCATTTGGAACCAAAAAAAACCTACTTTAAATTATAAAATCAATCAATATACATGCTTGTGGTCTCGGCTCATCGATCTGAACGAAAACGGCTTCCCCCAAATCCGTTATAAAGAGTTAATTTCTATTTCCCAATCCAGCTTTAGCTTCAATACCATTAAGTTAAGCTCAAAAACCTTAAATAGGGTGGACAGAGTCTTTTTTCTGCCCACCATGCCATGAACGGTGAGCAACAAAAAGACCTTGCTCACCCTACAACAATATCTCTGGCATTTAGCTTCAGTTGTTTGGGAACAAGTAAAATAATCACAACAACATTACTCCGGCAAATACTCATAATTTCACTGTTCCGCCGGAAACTCTTCCTCCAACATCATATCAGGGTGCAGTATAAAATCAATCTAAATGCCCAGCCGCCATATCTTTAGCAGTCAAATCATGCAATTTAGCCCAACTGCTATTATTCCAAAAAACCCAAATTCCATATTTAGCAAAGCTCAGAATCACCTCAGATTTACCGTTTGAATCCAAATCTGCTGTTGCAATGTCCCTTATGGAGCAAGGCCCAGCTAGCCCAATGACTCTACGCAAGTTTCTCTTTTTCTTGAAAAGGGTCTGGTTACCAGAGATTACTCCCCTCCGTCTATCGGCTCTCCCAGGCGAGCAGCCCATGTTATTGACAGAAACACTATGCAAAGCAACCCAATCGCTATTATTCATCCACACCCAAATCCCGGGCGCACCAAAATCAACCACAATATCGGCTTTTTTATTACCATCTAAATCACCACTAGCAATATGCTTCGCCGACAAAGGATGCAACTTAGACCATTTTTTATCGTCTAACCAGAGCCAAATACCATGACCTTTCCCAAAATTAATCACCAGTTCATCATGCCCAGTTCCATCCAGATTTGCCGTCAAAAATCCCTTAGTTGATAAACGATGCAACTTTGTCCAATTATTATCATTCCAGCGAACCCAAATGCCATATTTTCCAAAGTCAATAATCAGTTCATCACCAGCCGTTGTGTCTAGCTGTCCAGTAGTGATATGTTTAGCAGACCGTCGATGTATCTTCTTCCAAGAAGCATTATTATAGAAACCCCAAATACCTTTTCCATTTCCAAAGTCAACGACTAAATCCTTAGCTGTTGTTGTATCCAAGTTGCCAGTGACTAAATGCCTCGGTAACAGTGGATGTAGGAATGCCCATTCACTATTATTCATCAATTTCCAAATACCATGCTTATAAAAAGAAACAATCAGTTCATCTTTGCCAGAAGCATCCAAATCACCTGTAGTCATCTTTTTTGCTGATGTAGTCATCTTTTTTGCTGATAAGCTATGAATTTCAATCCATTTGTTATTATTCATCCATGTCCATAATCCAGATGAACCAAAGTTGAAGATTATGTCGTTGTTATTGGATTGAGGGTTGGGTTGAGGGTTTGAACTAGCTTCTTGATTAATATTAAAGGTTTTTTCCTCAATACTCAGCGTACCATTACGCGCTACACCTGTATTAGTATCTACAGAGTATTTCACTGTGCCATTTCCGCTACCAGTTGTACCATCAGTGATGGTAACCCAAGCGACGTTACTTTTAGCTGTCCAGCTGCAAGTAGTGGGGCTAACACTGACATTGAAACTACCTGTTTCGGCATTTTCAGTGTGATCATGGCTGCTGGGATTAATATTATAGGTACAAGACGTTTGCCCCTCTTGCTTGAGAGTAAAAGTTTGACCAGCAATGGTAAGCGCACCGCTACGATCTGCACCAATATTAGCATCAATCGAATACTGAACTGTGCCAGTACCAGTTCCAGTGCTTCCAGAGATTATTTTTGCCCAACTGACGTTACTCTTGGCCGTCCAGTTACAGCCTGTGGGAGCAGTGGCAGTCACGCTACCAGTTTCCGCAATGTTACTATGATTCTTGCTGGTTGGCGTTATGTTATAGGTACAATTTTTATTGTTATCTTCAATAGTCAAGGTTGCAGTATTAGGAGAACCTAATGTGGCACCTTTGACATTGGAAAGCGTTAGATTTAAGCTTTCTTCTCCTTCTACTAAAGAATCATCAATAATTGTGACTGTGAAGCTTTTCGCGCTTGCGTCACCATCTTGCCAAGATAAGCTGCCTGTTGTTTGCGTATAGTCGCTACCAGCTTTAGCTGTACCATCGGAAGTTGCATAATCTACCGACACCTCACCCTGACTATTACCAGTACGGTTCACAGCTACAGTCACTTGACCAGCAGCTTCACCTACAAGGTAGTTAGAGGTGGAAAAATGAAGCGTAGCAGGTGATTGTCCATTAGCATTCAGGATATTACCAACGGCATCGTAGTTATAGTTGATGATTTGACCAGATGAATAACTGACTTTTATAAGACGGTTGAGTTCATCATAAGTGTAATCGGCAGCGTAGCTTAGTGTTGTCAACACTAAAGATAAGATAGCTGCGAATGCTTTTGTATAAATGTGGTTGAAGGTTTTTATTGTTGTCATATTTTAAATATTTATAAAATTGTTTCATCCAGTGGTCATTATGGTGATGTTCCTATATAAATAATATCATCAACCATTATAAAAAATCACTGCGAAGAATAAAAAGCCAATAGGCGAGGAGAGAGCCTATGGTAGCTAGACCTTTTTTTGTAAAAAATGTTATCTGGTATAGTCATTAGGCTAGCTACGTTTTGGTCCTGTAAGGGCAAGAGCAGTGAACAATCAGAGTCAAAAAGAGTGGCACCGGGAGCAAAGTCATCATGGGTATGGATACCTCTATAATGACTCCATTAGCACCATGGCACACATTTTTCAACTACTTTAAGTTTTCCTGATTATAACGCTTTTGGGGGAGCTAATAATTTCAACTGGTT
>JAUXCJ010000237.1 GCA_030618965.1 Thiomargarita sp. | reverse complement strand
TGACATGGAAGAAGCGGAGCGAGATGCTTTATGTCAACGAGAAGGATTTAAGACATTTAATCGGCATGAGTGAGGTTTAAACAGTGAAGCGTGATGCACGAATTTATCTTGCTGGTCATCGGGGATTGGTGGGTTCGGCTATCTTTCGTCGATTGGAGGCGGAAGGCTTTGTCAATATTATTACCCGCAGCCATGCTGAACTTGATTTGACAAATCAAAAAGCTGTTAATGATTTTTTTGCTCAGCAGCAGCCCGATTATGTTTTTCTAGCTGCAGCAAAAGTGGGGGGTATTCAGGCTAATAATACTTATCCTGCTGATTTTATTTATCATAATTTGATGATTGAGGCGAATGTGATCAATGCTGCGTATCGTCACAGGGTAGAGGGGTTATTGTTTTTAGGAAGTTCTTGTATTTATCCTCGTTTAGCTGGACAACCTATGGTTGAGGATAGTTTACTCACTGGTACTTTAGAACCTACTAATGAGCCTTATGCAATTGCTAAAATAGCTGGGATTAAACTTTGCGAATCTTATAACCGACAGTATGGTACAGATTATCGTAGTGCTATGCCGACTAATTTGTATGGGCCATACGATAATTTTAATTTGGAAAATAGTCATGTTATCCCTGCGTTAATCCGAAAATTTCATGATGCTAAGGTGAATAATGCGCCTCTTATGGAAGTTTGGGGAACTGGTAATGCACGGCGTGAGTTTTTGTATGTTGATGATATGGCTGATGCTTGTGTATATCTTATGGAATTGGATGAGACTACTTATGCTGCTAATACGACACCGATGTTGTCACATATTAATATTGGTACGGGGCAGGATGTGACTATTCGTGAGTTGGCCGAATTAATCAAAGCTGTGATAGGTTTTGAAGGTGAAATTGTCTTTGATGTGACAAAACCTGATGGTGCGCCAAGAAAATTATTAGATACAAGTCGTTTAACTTCGCTTGGTTGGCAACCTAGTTTTAGTCTTAAAAAGGGATTGGTAGGGGCTTATCAATGGTATTTGGGAAATTTAGGCGAGGTGCGAGGCTAAAAAGGTATTATAATGAACCTAAGTAGAGACAAAGCATGCCTTGTCTCTACTTACTTAAATACGGGACGCTAGCGCGTGAGAAAAAAATATCGTCATAAATTTATTGATTTTTTATAATAAAAACAACTATAATTATTTGTAAATAACATAATTTTTAGCTATAAATAACATTATTAATATAATTTATGAAAATTATAGTCACAGGTGGTGCTGGTTTTATAGGCTCAGCACTCATACGTTTCTTAATTGAAGAAACCGAAAATGAAATACTCAACATAGATAAACTCACATACGCGGGTAATTTAGAATCTTTAGAGATCGTTAAAAATAATCAACGTTATACTTTTGAACAAGTTGATATTTGCCAAACTGAAAAATTAAAAGCAATTTTTGAACGATTCAAACCAGATGCCATTATGCACTTAGCAGCTGAGTCGCATGTGGATCGTTCTATAGATGGCCCCTCTGATTTTATCCAATCCAATATTGTTGGCACTTATAACCTATTAGAAGTTGCTAGACATTATTGGCAAGCACTTAATGAGTCAAATAAAAAATCTTTTCGATTTCATCATATTTCAACTGATGAAGTTTTTGGAGCATTAGGAAAACAAGGATTATTTACAGAGGAAACCTGTTATGATCCCAGTTCTCCTTATTCTGCTAGTAAAGCTGCTTCAGATCACTTAGTAAGAGCTTGGCATCGTACTTATAGATTACCCGTTGTCATTAGTAATTGCTCGAACAATTACGGCCCTTATCAATTTCCGGAAAAATTGATACCTTTGGTGATACTTAATGCCATTGAAGCTAAACCGCTGCCTATTTATGGAAAAGGTGAGCAAATACGCGATTGGCTTTATGTGGAAGATCATGTCAAAGCACTTTATAAAATTATGTCAGAAGGTGAACTTGGTGAAACCTATAATGTCGGCGGACATAATGAAAAAACCAATTTAGAAGTTGTTAAAGAAATTTGTGCAATTTTGGACGAGCTTCGGCCCAATCATCCTAATGGTATCAAATGCTATGAGGAATTAATCACTTATGTAGCTGACAGGCCAGGGCATGATATGCGTTATGCCATTGACGCAAGCAAAATCAAGCAGGACCTTAATTGGCTGCCAGAAGAAACCTTTGAAACCGGTATTAGAAGAACTATAGAATGGTACTTGAAAAATCCAATGTGGTGCCAAAGAGTCCAAGATGGTAGCTATCAGCGTGATCGTTTGGGTTTAGGAGAAAATGGATGAAAGGCATTATTTTAGCTGGCGGTTCTGGAACTCGTTTGTACCCGATTACTCAGGCTATTTCTAAGCAACTATTGCCAATTTATGATAAACCAATGATTTATTATCCCTTGAGCATCCTAATGCTTGCAGGAATAAAAGAGATTCTGATTATATCTACCCCCAGAGACTTGCCAAATTTTGAACAGTTATTAGCGGATGGCAGCCAATGGGGTATTACACTAAGCTATGCTGTACAGGAATCGCCTGATGGACTAGCTCAAGCCTTTATTATTGGTGAAAATTTTATTGGTACTGATAGTTGTGCATTAGTCTTAGGCGATAACCTATTTTATGGGCATGATATAGCGAAACTTTTAAAAAATGCGGCTGAACAGAAACAAGGCGCGACTGTTTTTGCTTATCCAGTTCACGATCCTGAGCGTTATGGGGTTGTAGAATTTAACCAAGATGGGCTTGCTATATCGTTAGAGGAAAAACCTCAAAAACCCAAATCGCATTATGCCGTAACTGGGCTCTATTTTTATGATAATCAAGTTGTTGAAATTTCCAAACGGATTAAACCTTCAGATCGGGGCGAATTAGAAATAACCGATGTTAATCGCTGTTATTTAGAAAAAAATGAATTATCCGTTGAACTCATGGGACGTGGTATGGCTTGGTTGGATACTGGAACACATGAATCATTATTAGAAGCCTCGCATTTCATTCAAACCATAGAAAAACGACAAGGGCTTAAAATTGCTTGCTTAGAAGAAATTGCTTGGCGACAAGGATGGATTAATAAGAGTCAATTAAAGCAATTGGCGGAACCATTATCAAAAAACGAATATGGGCGATATTTAAAGCGTATTTTAGAAGAGGATTTAGGAAAATGAATGTTATTAAAACCGCCCTATCCGAGGTTCTCATCTTAGAACCAACTATATTTGGTGATGAACGGGGCTTTTTTCAGGAGAGTTACAATAAGAAAGCTTTTGACAAGGCAATAGGTACTAATACCAGCTTTGTTCAAGATAATCACTCACGCTCTAAGAAGAACATTTTAAGAGGCTTACATTATCAGATTAAACAGCCTCAAGGAAAATTAGTCCGAGTCGTGCAAGGCAGTGTTTTTGATGTCGCCGTTGATTTGCGAAAATCTTCGGCAACTTTTGCACAGTGGGTAGGTGTTGAATTGAGTAGCGATAATCATCGCCAGATGTGGGTTCCGCCTGGTTTTGCTCATGGTTTTTTGGTATTGTCAGAACAAGCAGATTTTCTTTATAAAACCACTGATTATTATGCTCCAGAATATGAATGCTCTATTTGTTGGAATGATCCAACTCTAGGCATAAACTGGCCAGAATGTACGCCGATTCTTTCGAGTAAAGATGAACAGGCTGTGACACTTACTAATGCAAAGGTGTTTGAATAAAAATAGCAAAAAAATAATAATATAGGAGGATATATGGAATGGCAACAAGTATGTGCAGAACCTAATCTTCAAAATTTACCCTACAAAATAGAACTAAATAAGCAAGGGCAAATCATTATGAGTCCAGCTAGTATAAAACATGTTTTTTATCAAGGGGAAATAATAACTATTTTAAAAAATATACTAGCTGAAGGAAAAGTGGTTCCTGAATTTCCGGTAGAAACTAATGATGGTACCAAAGTAGTGGATGTCGCATGGTTAACC
>JAUXCJ010000125.1 GCA_030618965.1 Thiomargarita sp. | reverse complement strand
GGGCAACACGTTGCCCACCCTACTTGCTCAATGTTTCTTGCACTGCTGGGTTCACAGCATCTTGATTAACCGTTTTTGATGAGTATTCAGAAACGACATGGTCGCCTTTTATAGCTTTTAACATGGTCGCCATCTCTTCTGGAGAAAACCCCATTCCCGCGAGTTCATTATCGAGCCCACTTCTCACTAGTTCAATGGCAGTCTCCACCACCGATTCTGCAAGTATTTCCGCGTTCTCCACCAATGTGGCCGCTGGTGTCAGCGTTTGGGAGATAGCTGTAGTTATTTGACCGTTTTCAATTGTTTTGGTAATGAACTCAATGGGTGGTTGACTGTTTATGACTGTTTTAACTTTTAAGTCAATCCATTTGTATCCAAACCAGCCCAATAAAATTACAAAAATAACGCTGGCCATAACTAAAAACAAGGCGTGTCCCTTCTCACCCTGACTTTTTTCTAGCAAAACAGGAATTTCCCGTTGTTCAATAGAAGGAAATTTTTTGTCAGTTTTTAAAAATTGAAACAGTTCATAGAGCCAACCAGTGGGAAAACCAGTTTTATTTGATGGTATTTAATTTTCCTCTGTTAAAAATCAATGAATTGACAAAATTATCAAGTTAGGTAAAATGTTACAAAATCTCGGTATTAAATTATATCTACCGATACTATGTGAGATAACAAATTAACTCATGCTGAAAAAATACAAATTGATTCAATCTATTGCTAAAAAAAAAGGCATTATTCGTCCGCGTGATTTGGATGATTATCAGATTCCACGTGAATATCTAAGCCGATTTTATCAACAAGGACAGCTTAAAAAAATTGGTAGAGGATTGTACATCTTACCGAACTTAGATATTGACGAAAATTTCAGTCTAGCCCAAGTTTGTAAAAGTGTCCCAAATGGTATCATAAGCCTACTATCGGCGTTACGTTTTCATCAGCTTACCACACAATTACCTTATCAAGTTTGGATAGCTATTCCTAACAAATCCCATCAGCCTTTGTTACAAGAAGTTTCATTGAGAATAGTACGTTTTTCTGGCGAAGCACTAACGGCAGGCATTGAAGCGTTTATGATTTCGGGCGTTAAAGTACCAATATACAATCCCGCCAAAACGGTAGCTGATTGTTTCAAATATCGTCATAAAATCGGTCTTGATGTTGCGCTTGAAGCACTAAGAGAATACTGGCTCAAACCTGCTGGTAGCCTAGATGAAATTTGGCACTATAGTAAGATTTGCCGAGTTACTAATATTATTAAACCCTATATGGAATCTCTAGTATGACAAAGCCACCACTAAAAAATATAGCAGTTTCTGTTCACCAACGATTGTTAAATTTATCACGAGAACGGAAAGAGGATTTTAATCATATTCTAACTAAATACACCTTAGAGCGTTTTCTTTATCGTTTAAGTTGTTCCGAATTTTCTAACAGCTTTTTATTAAAAGGCGCAATGCTATTTGAAATTTGGTTTAATAAACCCTATCGCCCGACTAAAGATATTGATGTTTTAGGTTTTATTGCCAATGATATCGCATATATTGAAACAGTTTTTCAACTTTTATGCAATGTTGTGGTAGAAGATGATGGACTGATTTTTTTAGCTGACACGGTAAAAGGGCTAGAAATTCGTGAGGCAAAAAAATATCAAGGAATTAGAATAACTTTAACCGCCAAACTTGGTAAAGCCACTGTACCAACTCAAATTGATATAGGATTTGGAGATGCAGTAACACCAGCAGCAGAATTTACTGAATTTCCAACTATTTTAGATTTTCCAGCCCCCTTTCTTCGTGTCTATCCAAAATACACAGTAGTTGCAGAAAAATTTGAAGCCATGACAAGTCTTGGTATTACGAATAGTCGCATGAAGGATTTTTACGATATATGGATATTAATGCAAACGCTTGATTTTCAAGGTTCAATTTTAAGCCAAGCACTCAAAGCGACTTTTGAACAACGCCAAACCAAATTATCCAATTCTAAAGCACCTCTTGCTCTAACCAGTGATTTTGCAGAGGATTATAGCAAACAAAAGCAATGGCAAGGATTTATCAAGAAAAACCAGTTGCAAGCCGATGAATCTTTAGCTGACATTATTATTCAGTTAAGAAAGTTTCTGATGCCGCCTACTTTTGCCGCTGCTGAGGAACGGGAATTTTTGCAAATTTGGCAGCCCCCAGGACCTTGGCAATCAGAAATGAATTGACAAAATTGCTCGTTCCCAAGCTCCCGCTCCACTGCCAGGGTATTAATGACAACAAATTGATTTAATTATAGTTATTCTGGTTACCACGCGCCAGCGTCCCGTGTTTACAAGCCGCAACGCTGGCGCGTCCAGACTGCATTGGTAAACACTTACAATAGGAGAGCAAGCTAACCTTGCACTCCTAAATAAATCCGCACTCTTCCGTTAAACGCAGTGAAACTGAGCTAATTCGTTGTACTAGGAGTCTGTCTGACTTCTTGATTTAAGTTATTGATTAACAGATGAATTTATAAAAACCTCCTAAACTATATAAGTCAATAAAAACAATATTTTAGTGATTAAAACAGACTCCTAGATTTATCTTCCAAACACCTAAGGTGATTTATTAAAATCAATATACTACCAATACTTCGGACAGTTTTATATAATAATTTGATTAACTTAATATTTTTAAAAAACTAGTTTTTGTCATTTCGTTGGCCTGAAATCCCAATACATAATTTGGGGAATGTTGCCGTTCAGTTGAGTGATGCTGAAATGAAGGCGGGATTAAGAGAGTTAGACAGGGTGCTTTATGCGCCACAAGAGGAAATATGGGATGGCAAGGCATTTTGGCAAGTGATGTCCAAGAAAATGAACAAAATATCAACTGGCAACTTATTAATTCAAAAAATATGAAAAAATTTTACTTGGGAATTTTATTAGCCATCTGTGTTGGTTCTGCGTATTCCGAGCCACCGAAAACCGATTATAGACCGATTAATGAAACGGAAAGAGCAGAATTTGGCAAAGCATTAGAATGTATGCTTATACAAAAGGGCTATCAGTCTGATAATGCTTCAAACAATTGTAGTGCTCCAACATTAACAGTTGGTTCCACTGCTACATTAACAGTTCGTTCCAACGTCTATAATGACAGGGTTTTCATAGATGGAACCTCTCATGGTAGTACTCGGTTAGATGTTAAAATACCTTATGGGCTACATAGGGTAAAAATTGTTAAGAGGGGTTATAGCACACATGATGAATTAGTATATATAAAAGGCGACATGATTGTCCGTGGTAACTTAACTAAAGGCAATCAAGATAATTCTGGGATAGTTGTTATTGGAACTGAGTCGCTGCACAACATAATAAAGAACAAAAATTTGGTTTACACATTAATAGATGCGAGAGAAGCAAATGAATATAGTCAAGGTCATTTACCAACAGCAGTTTCTATACCATACAGCCTACATCATCATCACCATAGCATGAATAATCAATTGCCAAGAAACTTAAATCAATTGCTTATTTTCTACTGCCATCATGAAACTTGTTACTATATAGTATTCATGCCGCCCAAAGGGCGAGAGAATATGGTTATAAGAACGTTGTTCGCTATGCATTAGGTACAGACGGGTGGCAGGCAGCGGGAAAACAATTTGTACAATAAATGGTTAGCGGGTGTTGAAAAGGTAGGATTGCTAGAGAAAAATGGAAACAGTGATTTGTGTGATTAAATGACAATGATTAAAAAAACAGTGTCAGAGTAATCACATAAATCACATAAATCACAATTGAGACAATCATAAGTTTCTTTATAAACCTAACGACACACTTCAAAGTTGCCCAATAACTTCTTGCAAGCTTTCTGCCTTCAATGACCGTTTAAGCCATTCAAATAGATGATTTTCATCCAAACGATAGACTGTGGTTTGTATATCTGGGTCTAGTGTGCCAAATTTTTCTTCCAGTAAACGGAGCAGCATTTCGGCACGGCCAGTTTTAAGACCATCGGCACGACCTGTTTTAAGACCATCAACAAGTCCAGTCTTAATACCTTCGGTTAGTCCAGCCAGACGACCTGTTTCAATACCTTTTCTTTCAATATGGGTAACGTATTGCACCTTTTTCTCAGCCTCCTTTTGTTTGACAAAGTGGTCAAATATGGTGTGCTGGCAGGTCAATGCCATTAAGTTTTCGAGGATAAAGTTTTTTTTCAAAAAAACTTTATCCTCGAAAGGACAAATTCGCACCGGAGTACAAAGCGCAGCTTTGTCGTTGCCAGTGCTGACAAAGCTGCGCTTTGTACTCCACAGCTTAATTTAATGGCAGTGGTGCTGGCGCGTGGTAACGAAAAATTATATATTTATGAAATTAAATTAATCAATTCACAACTATCAGGGGTACAACTGAGTATTATCGCGCTGTCATCGCGCCAATCTCCAAGCACTTGACGGTAAGCTGTTTGCCCATTGATTGTTAATTGATGTTGTGCTGGGCGGTGGGTATGTCCATGAATTAATTGGTGAACTCCATGCGTTTCTAGGGCTGAAATTACGGCTTCTGGTGTGACATCCATTATGTATTCTGCTGTGCTTTGAGTTTTGGCTTGGCTCTGGGCGCGGGCTTGTTGGGCAAGTATGCGGCGTTGGGCTAAGGGTTGTGCCAAAAATTGCTTTTGCCATTCGGGATGTCGCACTTGTTGACGAAAGGCTTGGTAATCGACATCTTGCGTACAAAGCGTATCGCCGTGCATTAGGAGCGTCGGTGTGCCATATAAATCAATGACATGATGGTCTTTAATGAGCTGACAACCGGTTGTTTGGGCAAAATCAGTGCCTAATAAGAAATCTCGATTGCCGTGCATGATGAAAAGTGGACATTTTACATTGTGTAAGGCGGTTTGAATAGCTTGATAAGTTGGCTCGTCTTGATCGTCGCCTAACCAGACTTCAAATAAATCGCCTAATATGTATAAAGCATCGGCTTGTTGGACACGGTTAGCTAAGAATTCTTTGAAGTGATGAAGGGTAATTGGGCGTTTTGGTTCAAGATGTAGATCTGCAATAAATAAGGTTTCTGGCATATTTGTTTATCCCATTATAAATTGATGTCCCCCCCTCCTGCTGGGAGGGGGCTAGGGGGAGGGAACTATACCTGTTCTGCGCTTTTAATAATCACATCTTCAACAGGTACATCTTGATGAAAGCTCTTGGAACCAGTTGATACGTCTTTAATTTTATTAACAATATCCATTCCTTCTGTTACTTCACCAAAGACGCAATAGCCCCAACCTTGTGGATTTTTACCGCTATGATTTAGGGAGGTATTGTTACCAACATTAATAAAAAATTGTGAACTGGCTGAATGTGG
>JAUXCJ010000106.1 GCA_030618965.1 Thiomargarita sp. | reverse complement strand
TTTGAAAATGTCGCCTTTCCGCTGCGTGAACATACCAAATTACCCGAATCTATAATTCATAATCTGGTACTAATGAAACTACATGCTGTTGGGCTACGTGGAGCACGCAAACTGATGCCCAGTGAACTCTCAGGTGGCATGGCACGACGAGTCGCTTTAGCCAGAGCCTTAGTTTTTGACCCTATGATGATTATGTATGACGAGCCTTTTACTGGGCAAGATCCTATTTCAATGGGAGTATTAGTACAACTTATCCGCTCTATTAATGAAGCCTTGGGTTTAACCAGCATCATTGTATCGCATGACGTGCCAGAAACAGCCAGCATTGCTGATATGATTTACGTCATATCTGATGGTAAAATTGTTGGTTCTGGTACACCAGATGCATTAAAAACCTCAAAATCAGCTTGGCTTCAGCAGTTCCTTAATGGCGAATCTGATGGCCCGGTACCATTTCATTATCCAGCTCCAGATTATGCAGAAGAACTATTAGGGAGAGCAAAATGTTAGACCAATTTCAACAATTAGGCCATGCAGTTTTAAAGATTTTAGCAAATTTAGGGCGCGGACACCTCTTTTTTATGCAAGTAGTCGCAAATATTCCCGGCATACTCTTACGCCCTTCTTTAATCATTGCACAAATCTATAGTGTTGGAGTACTTTCCCTAAGTTTGATTATTGTATCAGGCTTATTTGTGGGCATGGTATTAGGCTTGCAAGGTTATAACACCCTAGTTAATTTCGGAGCAACTGAAGCATTAGGTGCAGTAGTTTCCCTATCCTTAGTACGTGAACTAGGACCAGTATTAACCTCTTTACTATTTGCTGGACGAGCAGGATCGGCATTAACGGCTGAAATTGGACTAATGAAAGCGACTGAACAACTATCAGGAATGGAAATGATGGCAGTGAATCCGCTCAAGCGCGTCGTAACCCCCCGTTTTCTTGGCGGCGTGATTTCAATGCCAGTGCTAGCAGCCATATTCAGTGTAGTTGGTATTTTTGGCGGCTATTTAGTTGTTGTTCAACTATTAGGGGTTGATACTGGCGCATACTGGTCACAAATGCAAGATAAAACCGATTTTGTTGATGACATTCTCAATGGCGTTATCAAAAGCATTGTATTTGGAATAGTCGTCACTTGGATTGCCGTCTTTCAAGGCTACAACTGTATCCCAACATCGGAAGGAGTCAGCCGTGCAACCACGCGCACCGTTGTACACGCCTCACTAGCAACCTTGGCACTAGATTTTATCCTGACAGCTTTGATGTTTAATCAAGTTTAAAAGAGAAGAAATTCAACCCATGAATTGAATAAAACCCAGATTGCATTCCTACTCGCACTTCAATAGTGTCTGAACTATTATTTTTTTGATTGAGGGAAATTCGTGAAAAGTCCCCTCTTGAGAGGGGATTTAGGGGTGTGTTGTAGCTATATTTTAAATCCTATCTTTCACCTCAGCTTCCATACCAGCCCGTCCATACCAATAGCCATCACAAGCTCCCATAGGCATCAAAGCTTGCAAGCGTTTCATACCCTCTGTCACACTTTCAGGTTCTTCTAAGCCACGATGGAAAATGTTAATCACCTTTTCTGTATGCTTAGATTGCGGGCTAATACGTAAAATATCGACTCCCATTTTTTTCATTTCAGGTAAGGCATTTAATAAATTACAGCTGCGAGCCGATTGCGTTTGAATACCATTTAAAGTCAAAAAAGGTTTATTATCCTGACTAGAAAGCGTTAAACCATCGGGATAGTCTAAACAACGATATTGACAATCATCTTTGGGCAAATTATGGGCACGCGCTGTAAAACAACGGGCTGAATAAGCTAAAGGCAAGCGCCCATAGACAAAAACTTCCGTTTCCACACCATCAGGACGATTAGCTTGCATATCAGCCAGCGTATCGCGCGACAGTTCAATCGGCAGCACCCAACGACGTAAACCGAAATCGGCTAAACGTTTAAGTGTACGCGAATTATAAATATTAACACTAGGTCCTGTCACAAAAGCTGAACCTTCTAATAAATGTACCGCTGCCATATCATTCGCTTCGACCAGAAAATCTTTCTGTTCACAAAGACGGCGCAAGGTTTTGAGTTCAGAATCGGCTTCTAATAAAGTCAATGTGGACAGTACAACTTCTTTACCTGTTTGTGCCAACTTTTCTGCTAGTGTTAACCAATCCTGAGTGCGTAGTAATTTACGTTTAGAGCAGACAGTTTCTCCTAAGTAAATAATGTCAACAGGCGTTTCCGCCATGCGTTCATAAAAATCTAATATCGTATCGAGTGGCCAATAATACAAAATAGGCCCTAATGCTAATTTTGGTTGAAAATCATTCATTTATTTATATAAATTCATTGTTTTGTAAAAATAAGTGATTTCGTGCACGTTCTTAAAACCTATTGCCAAGGCCGATGATAAGCCCCCAAAGTCGTCTGCGTCCCTTCTGAAACTTTGCTCAATTCTGATAACCAAGACGCTTCTGGTTTATAAGAATTAGGGTTTTGTTCACTAGCATCTAGGGCTGCTCGCCAAACACGAGCGACTTGTGCAATATAGCTGGGGCTACGCTGACGACCTTCTATTTTTATCGCCGAAATGCCTGCCGCTTTTAATTCTGGCAACATTTCTATCGTATTTAAACTGGTTGGTTCTTCAATTGCATAATAGGTTTCTTTGCCAACATTAAAACGTCCCTTGCAAAGCGTTGGATAGCCGGCACTTTCTCCTTCTCCCCGTATATCAATTAAAACTCCCCCTAAGTGCGTTTCTAAACCTTGCGGCGTTTCGCGCCATTCCACCGCGCTTGCTGGTGAACATGCACCAAAAGTATTCGGCGAATCCCCCGTAGCATAAGAGGATAATAAACAGCGTCCCTCAACCATTACGCATAAGCTACCAAAACCAAAGACTTCTATCGCAACGGGGCTATTTTCGACAACATGCTTGACTTGTGAAAGCGACAGCACTCTAGGCAATACCACGCGACGAATCCCAAAATGCTCATGATAAAAATTAATTGCCTCATAATTCGTCGCCGAGGCTTGAACTGATAGATGTCGAGCTAAATCAGGATGGCGTTCACAGGCATAATCCAATACTCCTATATCAGCGACAATTAGCGCATCTACGCCTAATTCTGCTGCATTATCAACTGCTTGTTGCCAACGTAAGAAACCATTAGGCTGTGGATAAGTATTAATAGCTAAAAATACCCGCGCATTACGCTCATGGGCATAGCGAATCCCCTGCTCCATTTTTGCAATAGTAAAATTTAAACCCGCAAAATGTCGCGCATTGGTATCATCGCGGAAACCCATATAAACTGCATTCGCACCGTTATCAACGGCGGCTTTTAATGATGGTAAATTACCCGCTGGGCAGACTAGTTCCATAATAATTATTTGCTCAATGTGAAAATCATCAAAAAATTCGTCATAATATAGATGTGATAAATCAACTCTATTTTATTAAATTATACAAACTTTAACTAGTGTACAATGAACTAATGCCAAGAAATGAACTGCATTTCTTGGCATTAATCACAATAAGGAGAATAACATCAAAAAATTACCTATAGGCATTCAATCATTTTCTAAACTAATCCAAAACGATTATTTATATGTAGACAAAACTCGTGACATTGTAGAATTAATGCAAGCTGGCGAATACCTATTCCTATCCCGCCCTCGCCGATTCGGAAAATCTTTACTCGTTTCAACATTATCGGAAATATTTTCTGGGAATCAAGCACTTTTTCAAGGATTATATATATATGACAAGATTGAATGGCAAGAGTATCCAGTTATAATCATTGATTTTAACCATATTTCCTACTCTAATCACGAAGTATTTAAATCTTCATTGTCATACTTTTTAGATAAGGTTGCTAATAAATATGATATTGTTCTTTCAGCTCCATTTATTCGTGAAAAATTTGCGGAATTAATTGAAAAAATTTCTGAAAAAACTCAGCAAAAAGTTGTGATTCTCGTGGATGAATATGATAAACCCATTGTTAATTATGTTGATGACATTCAAAGGGCAACCGAAAACCGAGAAATACTTCGAGATTTTTTCGGGGTTTTGAAATCTTCCGATGCTTTTCTGCGTTTGGTTTTCTTAACTGGAGTATCTAAATTTGCTCGGGTTTCGATTTTTTCCGATTTGAATAATATACGCGATATAACCTTGTCGAAACAATTTTCCACACTATGTGGATATACCCAAGCCGAATTAGAAAAATCGTTTGATAAACATATTCAAAGTCTTTGTTTTGAAATGGGAATGAAGAAACCAAAGCTACTAAACCAAATTAAACTTTGGTATAACGGCTATTCATGGAATGGCAAAGATACAGTGTATAACCCATTTTCTATTCTCAATTTGTTTGTAGAACAACAATTTGATAATTATTGGTTCGTAAGTGGTACGCCAACTTTTTTGATGCAATTAATCAAAAAGAAAGAACTTGATGTCACCATTCTTGAAAACCAAAAAGTCTCAAAAAGTTTATTTGACAGTTTTCAGATTGAAAACCTGAATATTTTTGTGCTGTTATTTCAAACTGGTTATTTAACTATCAGCGATATTGATACCAAAGAAATACCATATTTATATACTTTGAATTACCCAAACTTGGAAGTCAAACATGCTTTTATGAATTATTTGTTTGAAAGCTTTACAAACCAAGGCTTTGAAACAATTCAACCAGCCGCTAAAAGTTTACGCCAATATTTACAAATGGATAAGCTCGACGATTTTATGAATGTCATCCGTTCATTATTTGCTAAAATTCCATATACGCTGCACATCGAAGAAGAAGCCTATTATCATTCCTTGTTTTATATGATATTGGTGTTAATGGGAGTTGAAATTGATTTAGAGGTGTTGACGGATAAAGGGCGAATTGATGGGGTGTTGGCTTTGGAAAATAAAATTTATTTGATTGAATTCAAATATGGTAAAGCTGGTAGTAATATGGAGAAGTTGACGAAAAAAGCTCTGAAGCAAATTAAGGACAAAAATTATGGTGAGCGGTTTTTAAATGAATCTCGTCAATTGATTTATCTTGGGGTGGGTTTTGCGGGAAAAGAAATTGGGTATGAAATTGTGTGATTAATAAATGCTTCACTGGAGTGCAAGGTTACCTTGCACTCCAAAAGCTTGTTTAAATTGAATTTACAATTAAATAAATATCATAGACAGCAGGGTAGTTAGAGAGCGTAAGCACAACGATAAATTTTTACCAAGCCAGTATATCCTCTGCTAATTTCTCAGATTTTATCTCCAATTGTGGGGTGTATAAGCCATTACGATTATTTTGGCTGACATCAGAAGCAGTTCTACCCGCTGTCGTCGCAAAAGCAATAATCGAACCGCTAATGACCTCTATTATGTTGTTAATAACTGATTATACCTTAAAGCGGCGTTGCGGGGGGAATGAGAAAGAACTACACAGATTGCATGTAAGAATGGATAAGGCAAAAATATAGCAAGATTAGGTGGTTATCCTTTCTTAACTGCAATCTGTGTAGTTGTTTTTGATAAAATAGGTAAAATTAAAGCCGACT
>JAUXCJ010000030.1 GCA_030618965.1 Thiomargarita sp. | reverse complement strand
GCTGCGTTTAAAACCGCCACTTGCAGTGCGTTTAAAGCGTTTAGCCGCACCACGATTAGTTTTCATTTTTGGCATAAATTAATACTCCGCATTGGTTAATTTGATGTACCCCGCCCCCTAGCCCCCTCCCACTGGGATTGGGGAAGTCCACCCCAATGGGGGGGATTGAGGGGGGGTATTTATTTCTTATTTTTTATTGGGTTAAGCACCATCACCATTTGCCGACCTTCCATTTTGGGGAACTGTTCAACTGTCCCATGTTCAGCTAAATCGGCTTCTATACGCTTAAGCAATTGTCGGCCTATATCTTGATGGGCCATTTCTCTGCCTCGAAAGCGTAAGGTAACTTTAGTTTTATCCCCATCTGTTAGGAAACGTATCAGGTTGCGTAGTTTTACCTGATAATCCCCTAGATCCGTATTAGGACGGAACTTAACTTCCTTAAGTTGTATCTGTTTTTGCTTTTTCTTGGCTTGATTGCGTTTCTTGCTTTCTGCAAATTGAAATTTGCCGTAGTCCATTATCCGACAAACAGGTGGTTTCGCATTTGGCACGATTTCCACTAAATCTAATTCCAATTCCTGCGCTTTTGCCAGTGCCTCAATATTAGAGACGATACCAATTTGTTCGCCATCTACATTTATTAACCGCACTTGAGGGACAGTAATATTAGCATTCAGGCGTGTACGTTGTTGTTTTGGGTAAGCGATGTAATTCTCCTCCTAAATATAACCGGCCATTTCTGCGTTCAGTATTTCCACAAAGGCATCAAGTGTCATAGCTCCTTTGTCTTTACCCTTTAATAAACGCACAGCCACTTGTTGAGTTTCGATTTCACGTTCACCCACTATCAAAAGATAGGGGACTTTTTGCAAAGTATGCTCTCGAATTTTAAGCCCTATTTTTTCATTTCTCAAGTCTGCGACAGCACGAAATCCAAATTTTATTAATTGTTTTTCGATTTTTTTAGCATAATCAGTATGTTGATCTGTTATACTCAATATCGCAATTTGTACCGGCGCAAGCCATAGCGGCAAAGCACCAGCGTATTCTTCAATAAGTATGCCAATAAAACGCTCTAATGATCCTAAAATCGCCCTATGTAGCATAACAGGGACTTGTTTAGTCCCATCAGACGCAACATATTTCGCACCTAAACGCCCAGGCATCGAGAAATCAACTTGAATCGTACCACATTGCCAAACGCGATCAAGGCAATCTTTAAGCGAAAATTCGATTTTAGGCCCATAAAATGCCCCTTCACCGGGCTGTAATTCCCAATCTAAATTTTTCTGATTTAAAGCCAATTCTAAAGCATTTTCGGCTTTATCCCAAACCTCATCACTGCCGACACGTTGTTCTGGACGAGTAGACAGTTTAACGATGATGTTTTTAAAACCAAAATCAGCATATACTTTAAACAATAAATCAATAAAATCAGATACTTCACTTTGAATTTGCTCTTCGGTGCAAAAAATATGGGCATCATCTTGGACAAAATTACGAATCCGCATTAAACCATGCAAAGTCCCAGATGGCTCATTGCGATGACAAGAGCCAAATTCTGCCATTCTCAAGGGCAAATTATGATGACTTTTTAAACCCTTATTAAAAATTTGAACATGACAAGGACAGTTCATCGGCTTAATCGCATAATCTCGATGTTCAGAATGGGTACTGAAAATCATATCACCGAATTTGTCCCAATGCCCTGACTTTTCCCACAGAGAACGATCAACTAATTGAGGCGTATTAACTTCTTGATAACCATGCGCTTGCAATTGACGACGAATATAGGCTTGTATTATTAAATAAATTGTCCAGCCCTTATCGTGCCAAAAGATCATACCTGGGGCTTCTTCTTGAACATGAAACAAATCCAAGCGTTTGCCCAGCTTACGATGATCCCGTTTTTCAGCCTCTGCTAACCGGTTCAAATAAGTTTTAAGGGCCTTCTTATTAGGCCATGCGGTGCCATAAATGCGTTGCAACATCTCATTATTAGAATCGCCCCGCCAATACGCGCCCGCCAATTTGGTTAATTTAAAGGCTTTTAATTTACCCGTACTAGGCACATGCGGCCCTCGGCACAAATCAATAAAATCCCCTTGTTCATACAAAGAAATCGCCTGATTACTGGGGATAGACTCAATAATTTCAGCTTTATAATTTTCACCCTTGGCACGAAAAAATTTAGATGCCTCATCGCGTGGCATCACAGAACGTGTTATGGGTAAATCTTCAGCGACTAGTTTTTCCATTTTAGCCTGAATTTTATCTAAATCTTCGGGCGTAAAACTTTTTTCATAGGCAAAATCGTAATAAAAGCCATTTTCAACCACTGGCCCAATCGTCACTTGGGCAGAGGGAAATAGACTTTTAACCGCTTGAGCCATTAAATGAGCGCAGGAATGACGTAAAATCTCTAAAGCATCAGGATCGCGGTCAGTGATAATAGACAATTGTACATCGTCTTCAATCAAGGTTGACATATCGACCAACTGATCAGCGATTTTTCCCGCCAAAGCGGCTTTAGCAAGACCCGCCCCGATATTGCTGGCCACTTCAGCAACGGTCACAGGCTGATTAAACTCTCGTTGACTGCCGTCAGGCAATGTGATGATAGGCATAAAAAAAAGCAGGAATAAAGAAGGAGAGAAATATAAAAACAAAGAAAGCACGAACAAAGCGTGCTTTTAGAGATGTTGGTGGGTGCGAGTGGGATTGAACCACCGACCCCTACCATGTCAAGGTAGTGCTCTACCACTGAGCTACGCGCCCATCCTTATGAACGGCGGTAAATCTACCATAGTCTCATTTTAAAAACAAGTATTTTTTTAGGTGAGTGCAAGGTTACCTTGCACCGAGTGGCGATTAAAAATCTAAAAGCATATAATAATCACGGTTAATCAATAATCAGGAAAATAACAATGTCTGATAAATACGTCTATTCCTTCAAAGAAGGCGATGGAACAAACAAACAATTATTAGGTGGAAAAGGGGCTAATTTGTGTGAAATGACGCAAATGGGGCTCAATGTTCCCCCCGGATTCGTGATTAGCACTACTGCTTGTCTGAGTTATCTTGATGAAAAAGCTTTGCCAGCCGGCTTAATGGATGAGGTAAAACAGCAAATTCAAGACCTTGAAAAATCAACTGGTAAAGGTTTTGGTGATCCAGAGAATCCTCTACTCGTCTCTGTCCGTTCAGGTTCCGCCATGTCCATGCCCGGTATGATGGATACTATTCTCAATCTAGGGTTAAATAGCCAAACTTTACAAGGGCTTATCAAACAAACTAACAATGAACGTTTTAGTTATGATGCCTATCGCCGCTTTATCCAATTATTTGGCAAAGTCGCACTAGAAATTGACGATAAACACTTTGATAAGCATTTTGAAATCATTAAAAAGAGTGTCAGCGCAATAGCTGATACTGATTTAAATGCTGAAAATCTCAAAGAAATCAGCGAACACTTCCTAGACGTTGTTAAACACCAAACTGGTAAGCCGTTTCCTGAAGATGTTTATGAACAACTAGAGATTGCGATTAAAGCTGTGTTTAATTCATGGGGTGGCAAACGAGCCGTTGATTATCGTCATGAATTTCATATCACCCCAGAAATGGCCAATGGAACTGCTGTCAACGTTGTCACAATGGTATTTGGCAACATGGGAAACGATTCCGCCACCGGAGTAGGCTTTACTCGTGATCCCGGCACAGGTGAAAATAAGATGTACGGTGAATATCTGGTAAATGCCCAAGGAGAAGACGTTGTTGCAGGTATCCGTACACCAAAGCCAGTGCAAGAAATGAAACAAGAAATGCCAGAACTATACAAACAACTGGTAGAATTACGGAACAAACTCGAAGTTCACTATAATGAAGTACAAGACTACGAATATACTATTGAAAAAGGCCAACTTTATTGCCTTCAAACCCGCAACGGTAAGATGAACGCAGTAGCTATGGTGCGTAGCTCAATAGAAATGCTGAATGAAGGGCTGATTACTAGAAAACAAGCCCTATTACGAGTCGATCCTGAACAGCTTGAACAATTACTACATCCACGCTTAGACCCAAATGATAAAACTGAAGCCTTAGCACAAGGCTTAGCCGCTTCACCCGGGGCGGCTTATGGAAAATGCGTCTTCGATGCTGATCGTGCAGAAGTATTGGGACGTGCTGGAGAAAAAGTTATTTTAGTGCGGGAAGAAACCAAGCCTGAAGATATTCATGGCTTTTTCGCCTCTCAAGGTATTTTGACCAGTCACGGGGGCAAAACTTCACATGCTGCTGTTGTCGCACGTAGTATGGGTAAAGCTTGCGTCGCTGGTGCTGAAGGAATTGCAGTTGATACCAGAGCAAGACACGCTATTATTGGAAATCAAGTCTTGCACGAGGGTGATATTATCACCATTGACGGTAGTAGCGGTCAGGTTTACATGGGAGAACTACCAACAATAGAACCAGAGTTTTCCGAAGAACTCAAAACACTACTTGCATTGGCGGCTGAAGTCGCTTCTCTAAAAGTCATGGCTAATGCTGACACGCCCGAAGCGGCTCAAAAAGCCCTAGAATATGGCGCTATGGGTATTGGGTTATGCCGTACCGAGCGTATGTTTAATAACGTCGATCGTCTACCGATTGTGGTTGAAATGATACTAGCCGATACAGCAAAATCCCGCCAAACCGCTTTAGACCGATTATTGCCCATCCAGCGCAGTGATTTTAAAGCACTCTTCAAAGTCATGTCTCCGCGCCCTGTGACTATACGTTTATTGGATCCCCCTTTACATGAATTTCTACCAACCGAAATGAAGTTGACTGATGAAATAGAAGAATTGCGGCAATTGCACGGTACGGTAACAGGCGTGGCGACTCTTATGAATGCCCTTCGGGTGAGCCAAGCTCATCCGAACGACTTGCCCACGCCATTGCCAGCTCCATTTGATGAAATGGCTGAAGAAAGGGTAAATGAAATCATCGCTAAAAAAGAGCTGACTCTCCGCAAAGTACGCGAATTGCATGAAGTCAACCCGATGCTTGGACATCGCGGTGTGCGTTTAGGCATTACTTACCCGGAAATTTACGCCATGCAAATCCGCGCTATTTTGGAAGCCACAGCAGAATGTATCAAAGAAGGGATTGCAATTAATCCTGAAATTATGGTGCCTCAAGTCACAACTGCCCAAGAATTAAAGTTTGTCAAGAAATTGGTGGATAGCATCCAAGCAGAAGTTGAAAAAAACCATAAAGTTAAACTAAAATTTGAGTTCGGCAGTATGGTTGAAGTCGTCCGAGCCTGCATGAGAGCCTCAGAATTGGCTCGTGTTGTAGACTTTTTCTCATTTGGAACTAATGATTTGAGTCAAGCAGTTTTCTCATTTTCGCGTGAAGATGCCGAAAACAAATTTTTGCCCTTGTACAATAAAACTGGTATTTTACAAGATAATCCCTTTGAAGTGCTTGATGTTAAAGGCGTTGGTGAATTGATGAGGATGACAGTAGAATGGGGGCGCAAAACTCGTGCAGGCTTAAAAGTGGGTATTTGCGGCGAACAAGGGGGACATCCTGATTCTATACATTTCTGCCATCATATTGATTTAGATTATGTTTCTTGCTCAGCACCGCGAGTTCCGATTGCGATACTAGCAGCAGCACAGGCGAAGTTGTTGGAAGCGGAATATAAGATGGATTAAACGTAGAAAAACCTCCGAGGAGAGCAATACCTCGGAGGTTAAATTTACAACGACCTCCGAGGTATTGTTCTCCTCGGAGGTCTGATTTTAAGCCCCAACAAATCAATCCCAATCCAACTGACTACCAGTCTGATACTCCCGAACTCGCCCTTCAAAGAAATTCACTTCATGATTCAACTCATATTCACTAATCCAAGGCATTGGATGTGTTTTGATGCCAAATAAAGGTTTTAAGCCCAAATTCCGACAAGCATTATCTGCCACAAATTTAGCAAAATCTATATAAGTTTGAATAGATAAACCTAAAATACCACCATCAGGCATAGCAGCGTGAGCATGGGCTATTTCTAATTTTACCCCTTCATTTATTAGCCCCAAGGCACGATCTTTCATTTTAGCATCCCAAATTTCAGGATTTTCGCGGGCTATTTGTAATATCAACCATGCACCATTGTTAGCATGTAACCATTCATCGCGCCATATATAGCTATATTGTTGAGCAGTATTTCGTAGTTTACCTTTCCTCGCCATAGCAAAAATCTGTGAAAAACCCAAGGGGAAAAATATATACTCAAAAATATAGTAACTAATCAAATCTTCTAATAAAGCACGATTTGCTTCTGGTGTACCAATTGGAGCTCCTGAATTGACTACGTTATTAGTGAATGTTAAATTCCAATTAACCTTTTCAACTAAATCAGGCATATCTTGATAAAGGTTATAAATTTGTCCTTGCCCTTGTTCATCTAATCCAAATGATTCTAGTATGAATAAGTAAGATTCAACATGGTTACTTTCCTCAGCCACAACCCAACGCAAATATTGCCGCATTTCATTGGCAGTAATATGCTGAAAAATTGCATTGACTAAATTATCAGGGACTAAATTATCACCAGCAGTGAGGTAAGAAATATTGGTTTTAAATAACCATATTTCGGCTTCGGTTAATTTACCGGTGTTCCATTGTAATTTATCTTCGCCCATTGGAATGTCGTTGGGTGTCCAAAAATTTTTACGAGCATCTAAGAAACGTTCCCTAACACTAGCATATTTAACGGGAATTGGTTGCCGTAAGTCATAGCCAGAACCTCCAATAATTTTGATTTGATCAGAACTAAGACGTTTATGCCCAATAGTAATCGGATCCAGACTAGTTGCAATTGAAATCATTGTTTCTCCTATTAGGTATTTTGGAGTCCAAAGCTTTAGCTTTGGCAAAGTAGTACCAAAGCTGAAGCTTTGGACTCCAATTTGCAGTGTTTATTGACATGCTTCGCAGGTTTCATCATCTATATTGCAAACTTGAGGTGGATTGATGTAATTAGTTGTAATTGTGCTTTTGGCTACACGAGTTGCACCCATTGCTCGCATATAATAGGTGGTTTTTAAGCCACGTTTCCAAGCTAACTTGTATAAGTTGTCAAGTTTGCGTCCAGATGGTTCCAATATATAGAGGTTAAGCGATTGAGCTTGATCTATCCATTTTTGTCGCCGTGATGCAGCTTCGACTAACCAAGTTGAGTCTATCTCAAAAGCAGTTGCATATAGTTCCTTCAAATTATCAGGAATACGAGCAATAGCTTTTAAGCGACCATCGTAGAATTTAAGGTCGTTGAGCATTACCTCATCCCAAAGTTCAAGGGCTTTGAGGTCTTTTACTAAGTAAGGATTGATGATGGTGAACTCACCTGATAAATTCGATTTTACGAATAGGTTTTGGTATGTTGGTTCTATGGATTGACTAACGCCGCAAACGTTTGATATTGTTGCAGTTGGTGCAATTGCCATTGTATTAGAGTTACGCATTCCAACCTTTTTCACCCGCTCACGTAAGCTATCCCAATCAAGGCTAGTCTTGGTTGACATTTCTAAATATTCGCCCCGTGCTTGCGCTAATTTTTCAATGCTATCAATTGGTAAAATACCTTGTTGCCATAATGAACCATTAAAACTAGGATAAGCTCCACGTTCCTCTGCTAAATCGCTGGAAGCTGAAATGGCATAATAACTAATGAGTTCTTGGGTTGTATCAGCAAATTCTACAGCTTCTTGACTGGCGTAAGGGATTTTCAATTTATATAAAGCATCTTGAAAACCCATAATACCTAAACCGACTGGACGATGGCGTTGATTAGATTCACGTCCAGAATCAATAGCATAGTAATTAACATTAATCACATTATCCAATGCTCTCATGGCAATGTTAATTGTTTTCTCAAGCTTTTCAGTATCAAGTTTGCCATTATTGATATGATTTACAAGATTGATGCTGCTTAAATTGCATACCCCTATCTCTTTGCCAGCTTTGGTATTCAGGGTAATTTCGGTGCAGAGATTAGAACTATGCACCACACCTTGATGCTGTTGCGGATTTCGCAGGTTACAGG
>JAUXCJ010000193.1 GCA_030618965.1 Thiomargarita sp. | reverse complement strand
CTCTCAAATAAATTTGGAATGCTTCTCTTCTAATAGGCATAAAACTATCTTGAATTGCTTTTTTGAGCAATAATTCAAGAGATTCTCCTGTAAAATCTTTCAACAAATTAGAAACAATGTTTCTTACAATCACATCATTATGAGACAAAGACTCTGAAACTAATTCATATTTATCTATTAGTGAATGTTGAATGCAAAGTTTTACAGCAATTCTTGCAATATAAGAATCATCATTTTTGATAGCCGACTTTATATAGAAATTATTTTCTGGTTTAAGCAAAAAGCTTATGACTTTATCAATTAATATATTGTGATTATCTCTGCCACAATTTTGTAAATGATAAAAGTCTGGCAGACTATAAACAAAAGCCTCAGCATTTTCAGGTTTTAATAATTTCTCCAACGATTTTTGAGCGGCATTTCTTACTTGAGGTACCCAATCATTTACTCTAACTATCAATTTAGGAATAGCAATAGGATTGCCAAGCATCCCTAGGCGACGAACTGCATTTTCTCGCTCATAGCCATTCCAATGCTCTGTCATAGTAAGTAAATCATCAATTTCCTCTGGCTTTGAAAAGAACTTGAGAATTTTATTAAGCAATCGGTTGTTTTTTTTCATTACGAGTTTTTTAGATAGTTAAAGTACTACATCATAGAAAGAGGAAAAAGCGGCTGCTGTTAATCAATGGCGATTGATTGTCAAACAATTAGAATTGTTGGCAAAACAATGCCAATTCTTCAGTAATTGCATCAAGATGCAAAACTTGTACATTAGGAAATTTATCTTGATCAATTTCTAATTCTATCTCACTAATAACAAATACTAAAACTGGAATACCCGCTTGTTTTAGTATTTTAATTAGCTGTTGGCGAGATTCATCCCAATTTAATAAAATACACACGCTGCCGCTGAGAGAGGCTGCATGTTCCCTGACGAGAGGATATAAGCTCTTAAAGGGTTTATCGGTACAGGCTTCAACACAAGCCAATATTTCTAATAATTGATCAGTGTGCGCTAAACCGCGTCCACTGTTAAAACAATAGGCTTGTGTGCCGACAAACATTAAATCTAATAAAATTTCTTCACTATGCGGCGCACTGGCAAAAGATGAGGCTACTGATACCGCTGCTTCAAATAGTTCTCCATAAGCTTGTTGAGTAAACGTGTCTAAAATCAGGGCATGACGGACAAAAAATTCATCCTGAAATTCTTTGACGATGGGTTTACCCTTTTTGGCCCAACTTTTCCAATGAATATGCCGCAATGGATCGCCCGGGCGATATTCGCGTAGGGCAACAAATTCTTCAGCTTCTCCGATTGACATAGCTAATTGTACGCCACCTCGTTGATATTTTCTTGATCCTGATAAGGTAATTTCACCAACAGGATAGCGTTTCGGCAATACGAGTAAACGATCAGGCCGTTCAATCTTATATAAGGAATTGAAAAGTCCAAAGGGATCAGGACAAGCAAAGGTCATATTACTAAAATAGATATAACCTCTCCGCAGTGGCTGAAGAGTCATTTTTGAAGAGATGGAAGAAGATGGAGGAATAGCAGGCATATTTTCTTCTTCAATCATTGCACCTCTACTAAGATTCATTAACCAACGCCAACGCTGATAGCCTACATAATGATCAAACCAGTTCCGTTTCTTTTTTCTAGGTTCTTTAGCTTGTAAAAATTCTTCAAAAGTCGGCAAAGGCTGTTTAAGATAATCTCGCAGGGTTAAATTCTGCTGTAATTTTCGACTATGATTTTGTACACGCACGCGATATTGTATGCTATCACCTACAGTCGCTATTTCAGGTAACTCGCGTTTCGCTGTTAAACGTACTCGAACAAACCAACTGCTGAGGAAAGCTAAAAATAAAAAGGCAAATAAAAGTGCAAAAAGTTGATAAGCTAAATTTTGCCGCGTGTCGATGCCAAATGTGGCAGCGGCAATCAAGCTACCGAGGATTAATAATCCAGTTTTGGTAAAATGCCGACGTATCCAACGATCTAATCTAAATATTAGATTAAAATTCTTAAATAAAAAGTATCTCATTTTTTTTAGTCATCAAGTTAATTTTTAATATTATATCATTGACATTATAATCAATAGCACTTTTAACTAATAAGCAATAAAAAATGGAAATTTACCACTACCCCCTACTCTGTTGGCAACTTTCCAAAGAGAGCATTTGTGCCAGTTTGGTAGGCACAGACTATGAAATGGTACATAGTCAATTGCCAAAATTAATCACCCATTTTGCAGAACATTTGCAACGTGAATATATTAAAGAAGACTATTTGCCTGAACCCTTACTTGATGCACGTCTTAAAAAAGTTAATGTCAATATTCGACCAGCATATCAAGAAGAATCGGGGCTTTTTCCAGTTAAAGATACACTGAATATTAGCGTTGCGGCGGTTTATGGTGAGACAACCGATAATTATTCGGAGTGCTATTTACCTTTATTGGATCAGCATTTTTATTTTTATAAGCAAGAACAATTACGCACTTTAATTGAATATTTTGCCCGTGATTATTTTAATAATATGACACCTGAAGCCTTACATCGTTATTTGATGTTGGGCGAGCCTTGGCTAGAAGAAGTAGTAGTCCGTGTTAAAAGTCCTAAAAAGCGTCGCCTTAATAAAGGAATAAATCGCCCAGCAACTAATATTCTACAACAAGTAGCCGATCAATTTCCTCGAAAAACCAAGGCGAGTAGGATTGCCCCAGAAACCGCTTGGGAGCGTAGTGCCTTAGTCGCAAAATTGCTGGAAAAGTTAGATTCAGAGCGTTCCAGCGTCTTATTAATCGGAGAACCTGGCATTGGTAAAACCGCTATCATACTAGAAGCGACTCGTCAATTTTTGAATCTAAATAAAGAAAAAGGTCCTCATTATTTTTGGCGTACCACGCCACAACGTATGACTGCTGGAGCGCGTTATTTAGGCGAATGGCAAGAAACTTGTGAAACACTCATGGAAGAATTACAGATGACAGGGGATATTTTATGGATAAATGATTTAGTACATCTCCTCAATGTCGGCGGTGATGGGCCAGAAGATTCCATCGGTGCGTTTATGTTACCTAATCTCCGCAAAGGCCATTTTCAAATCGTCAGCGAATTAACCAAACAAGAATTTGAGCTTGTGCGCCAACGTTTACCAGGCTTTGCCGCCCATTTTCATGTTCTCTTAATTCCTGAACTGTCAAAGAAACAAAATTTTAAAATTTTGAACTTATTCACACAATATGTACAAAAACAGTTAAATATTACACTAGAAGAACCGGCGCTGAACTTATCTTATCGTTTATTAGACCGTTATTGGCGTTATGAAGCCTTTCCGGGGAAACTGATTAATTTCCTAACTAGCTGTGTTAATGATGCTTATGTTGAGAAGCTGAAAGTCATTGATAAGGAAAATGTGCTAACCCATTTTGTCCAAAAAACTGGGTTACCACCGTTTCTATTGCGCGATGAAATTTTATTGAAAAATAAAGATTTACATGATTATTTTTCCAAACGCATTATTGGGCAACAGGCAGCAATTGAGCAGGTTTGTCAAGTGGTAATGATTTTCAAATCGGGGCTAAATGATCCGAATAAGCCGATTGCAACCTTACTATTTGCAGGGCCGACAGGGGTAGGAAAAACCGCTTGCGCTCGTGCGCTGGCAGACTATTTTTTTGGACAAGGACAAGTATTAAATCCATTAATTCGTTTAGATATGAGCGAATTTCAGCATCCAGTACAAATTGATCGTTTATTAGGTGTGAGTGGCGGAAAGAAGCCAGGTAAATTGATTCGAGAAGTTCGGGAACGACCATTTAGCGTAGTTTTACTAGATGAAATTGAAAAAGCCCACCCGATTTTTTTCGACGTACTACTGAATGTTATGGACGAAGGGATACTAATAGATAGCAATGGGCGCGTCACCGATTTTCGCAATGTGATTTTAATTATGACTAGTAATCTTGGCGCACGTCAAAGTAAAGGCATAAGCTTTGTAAAACAACCAGATAAGAATGAAATGAGCGGAGCAGTTCGCCAATTTTTCCGCCCAGAATTTTTCAATCGCCTAGATCAAGTTATAACATTCCAAGCACTTAGCGCAGAAACCGTCAAAGAAATTACACGCAAAGAACTAGCAGACTTAAATAAACGCGAAGGATTCCAAGAACGCGACTTAAAATTGAAATTTAGCGACAAATTGGTTGAATATTTGGCTAAAACTGGTTTCGATCCAGAATACGGAGCTCGCCCATTACAGCGCACGATTGAAAGAATTGTTGTAGCAAAACTGGCAGAATTTTTATTGCAGAATTTGGCATTGAAAAATGTGGAATTGTTGGTGGATTGGGGAAGGGAGGGGTTGATTATTTTTCAAAAGGGTTAATTGTCACAAAAAACCTGACAGGTTTATGCCACTTTTCTCAAATGAATTACAGCTATAATGAAAACGCTTGACATG
>JAUXCJ010000051.1 GCA_030618965.1 Thiomargarita sp. | reverse complement strand
TTGATAATTGTTTTGTAACCATTTGTTGATTATATCAATTACTGATTTTCTTAATGTCTGTGCATAGTTTTTCAATTCTTGGGCATAATTTGGGTTATTTCGTTTTTGTGGCTTTTGGATGAGTGACTGAGTTTGATTGATTTCTATGGCCTTTTAATCATCTGGTCAAAATTGCTTGGAAATCGCACCCAAATAACCCCTCATCCAAAGCTCTGACAATTTGATTTTTTTCGGCTTGGTTTCGGGATTCAGTTGAATTCGACGAGTTTTAGTATAACCTTCATCATTTCTGTAAATTTCAAATAGCCGAATCTCATCATCATTTAAGTTAAGTCCGTCTAAGATTGCTGGGTTATGTGTTGTTATCAAAGCCTGTTTATTGCTTGCCTTAGCAAGTTTGCAAATCACTCTCATTAATTCTGTACACAAATGCGGATTCAGGTGAGATTCAATATTATCTATAGCAAACAGGGCAGGTGTTTTTGGACTCATAAAGAGTACCAAGTAAAATAAAATATGCAATACACCTTCGTTAGCATTTTCAGCCGAAAAAATATTTGCCTGTTTCATCATAAACTTATCTTTGAAATAAAGTTTAGATGTGCTTCTACTTGGTTTGAGGTGGGAAAATTTCATTAAATCTTCGGTGTCCACCATAATCTCATCTAACCAATTAATAAAATAAGCGTATTTTTGTAATTGGACAAATTCTGGTTCGGAAAAATTGGCGAGCAAAATATCTAAATTTTCGCCATTAATACCTAGCGGGGTTTTTTTGCTTTCAGAATAAAGTCCACGTAAAGCTTTGGTATCCAAATTGTAAATTAGGTACTCTTTAAGCGGTTTATAAAGAATGGCTTTATTTTCGCGTTGCTGTTCTAACAATTTCCAAAAGGCATCTAGTGGCACTACACGTTCTGCAAGAATTTGTAATTGCTCGTCTTTCTGTTCTTGTTGCTCGTAAATATCTTTCCAATTGAACAAATATCCTTCAGTATTATCGGTTTCAAGTACTGATTTAATCGTTATTGGTTTTTCACCTTGTTGAAAGACAACACTTATTTCAATCTGTGGTTTTTGTTTGTGATGATTAAATGAACTAAAAGTCAAGCTAGGTTTAGCGATTCTCACGCCTTTAGAATAGAGTCCTTCAATATCTAAGCGTTCCTGTTTAGCCGCACTCATAACAGCTAAGGCTTCTAACAGATTAGATTTTCCCGAGCCATTTTCACCAATAAACACATTGATTTGTCCAAGTTCAATGGATTCTTCCCAAATGGACTTAAAATTTTGCACTTGTAATTTTTTTAACATGGATTGCTCCCTTATTCATTTTCCATATAAAACGATAAAAAGCTTGGCAAAAATACTGGTTTTGGTAGATATTTATAGCTAACAGACGGATATTGCGCCATTTTTACCTTTTTTTTAGCTGTGACAAAAAATGAAAAGGCTGTTGTTAATTGTGGCTGTCCTAAAAGTGAGTAAACCATTGTTATTTCAGCATGTTGTCGTTTTTTTAAGGCGACATAAACGCCCTAATTTTTCGGGCTGAAATACTTTTTTTAATTTCTCAGCTAAGCCACGTTGCCACAAATCCTTATTCTGATTCTTATTTTTGCTTGAAAGATAATCGTGCAAAACAGATCCAATGACATAAGCCAAATAAAGTAAATGGCTTTTACCTGTGCCATTATCGCCAATAATTACATTGATACCAGGCGAAAACTCAAATTGAGCCTCAGAAAAAATCGTAAAATTTTTAATTTGTGTAACATTTTTTAAGTACCTAATTTATATCTGTTGCTGAAAAATTGCTGGACTCAGTTTTGGTCAGGTGATTGAATTTGGTTTTAGTGTTGATGCAACGAATTAGGATTATTCGGGCGGATTTTGCTAGGTGGGAATAGGGTTTAGAACGAGTAAAAATGAAAGATAATTGCTCTGAAATGTTTGTCATTCTAAGTTACGAGTAATGGTTTCTCGAATGTATGGAGATACTAACGTTAAAATTAACCGCCCCAAAAAGCGACGAAGGAGCGGCGCTTTTTGCTGTCAGAGTGTATGTGATTGTTATGCCTTGGCACCTAATGCAACCTCTTTGATCGCAGCTTTAATTGGAAATACATACTCTGAGAATTGATACTCAAACTCTTTGCTTGGAATAGGAGCTGATAGATATTCTTTTTTTAACTGCATGGAGGTTCGCAACCATCCTGGTAGGATTGAAACACTATAGCTCCTATCACCATTACCTTTTAGCATTTTGTTCTTTATTTTTTCTGAAACACTGATATATCGTCCAGACTTTGACGATGGAATTTCAAAGCGAACGGCTGATGGCAATGAAGCTATAGTAACTAAAACCTCATGTTGCGTCTTTACTTTAGACTCAGATAATGAGCTGCCAATAAAATTACTAAGCAAGCGGCATTTTTCCTCTAAATCATATATTAGAAATGCGGTTGAGCCATTAGACTGCAATGCATCAAAGAATTTCTTGTATTCGTTGAAGGCATCTTTGAATGCCAAAATTGATGCCTCACCTATATCGCCAACATTGTCTCCTCTAATTGCAAGAAAATCTCTCAATTGCGAGTAAGAATCCTCAATTGCTGTTAATTTTATATAAAGTGGGATATATAGTTCATCCACTTTCTTTCTAGCGTTTTCAATATAACTTATGTCCTTTTCTTTCTGGAAGGAAAGATGGAGTTTTCTTATTTCTGTTCTTGCAGTAATCCAAACACCAAGAAAAGTAAACCCCCCCCCTATTACCATCCCTAGAAATCCAATTACTACTAATTCTAGCTTCATGCTATCTTTCCCAAGATAGATCTTTGACTGTTATAAATGTTCTTGTAACAGTGACACATGAATTTGCTTGGATTTTGTCCATTACCAACTGATCTATTTCTACTAAGTTTTCAACTTGTATTTTTGCAATAACATCTGTCTCTCCGTACACAGCAGCAGCTTCCTTTACTGCATCATACTTCTGAAGTTCTTCGACAACCCCACCAGAATGCTTTGCTGGAACTGTAATGAACACATAAGCGGTTATCATATATTTCCTCCGATTGTTTTCATCGTATAACGACAAAGCTCACAGGCAGCAATGAAGCGTAACGTAATTGCTGTCCTGTGGAGTGCCTTTTTAGGCGATTAATGATAATCAATAAAATAATCAATTTTCTAGAATGGTATTTATAGTACCATACGAAATTTAGTTAAACTACCTAAAGTAACAATTTAAAGTGTATAACACACACATGTCAGCATAAATAGATGCCTAATTGTAATTAATTCTATATTATAAGCAATAAATTATCACCAATTTTTAATTAACGATACAGTAACCATACCTTTACAAATCCCGATAAACGATGCTGACCTCAGTTTTGGTCTGGTGATTGAATTTGGTTTTCAGGATAACTGAGCTAAATCCTCCAATACCTTCCTGATTGGCGAAACTGTCACCCCAAGACGTTTATCATAAGCCTCCTTAACTGGTGCC
Organism: Thiomargarita sp.; assembly: GCA_030618965.1. Classification (GTDB taxonomy): domain Bacteria; phylum Pseudomonadota; class Gammaproteobacteria; order Beggiatoales; family Beggiatoaceae; genus JAUXCJ01. Next base: position 3,645 of record JAUXCJ010000051.1, on the reverse strand, counting down.
ACAATCCAAACCTGCTCCAGTTCCAATAGTTCCAAGGTTCCATAAAAACCACGCGACACCTTTGGCGCGACAGATGCCTTAAATTCAAACGCAAGTCGCCTATGTCCTCGCTCCAGAATCAGATCAATCTCTTCACCTGAAGCAGTTCTATAAAAACTCGCACGCCAATTGGGCATAACCGCCAAAATCTGTTCCATACACCAACCTTCCCACGACGCACCCACCACTGGATGCCCCAACAAGTCTTCTGTGTTTTCTATCTCCAACAGTGCGTGCAGGATACCTGAATCACGCAAATAAATTTTAGGACTTTTCACTAACCGCTTTTTAATATTTGCTACATAAGGTGGTAATATGCGTACCATGAAAGTCTGTGCCATGATGTCCAGATATTTACGAATCGTCGGATGGCTAACACCCAAAGATTGGGCAAATTTTGAACTATTTAGCAATTGTCCGTGATAATGAGCCAACATAGTCCAAAAACGTCGCATTGTGATAGCAGGAATGGAAAAACCAAATTGTGGAATATCGCGCTCCAGAAAAGTACGGATAAAATCCGTTCGCCATTGAAAACTATGTGTTTCGTTCGCTAACAATAGTGCGTCAGGAAAGCCACCACGAGTCCACATCAATACAGGCTCAGCGTAACGCTCAGGATTTTCTGCGAGCATTTCGTCATAACAAAAGGGTGCTAATTCTATAAAATGGATGCGCCCAGCTAAGGTTTCCGAACTTTGCCGAATCAATTCTTGGGATGCCTAACCTAAAATTAAAAATCGTCCTAGTACATTGTCAAGCCGAAATTGTCGGGTAAAGTCTTCGTAGTTTGATTCTGGCATCCTCAGTCCGAAATTGCCAATCCATAGAAGAAGAATGATCGTTACGATTATTCACCCATGCCTCCACTTCCGTTCGCAAGAATTCTTGATCAGGAATTCTCCGATCTAAACATTGACGACTCAAAACACTTAATTCTATTTCAGCCATATTTAACCAACTACCATGTTTTGGTGTATATAGAATATCTAAGCGTTCAAGAATTCTACGTGCCTCTGAAGGTTCAAATGCTTTATACAGAGAAGCTCCACAATGAATGTTAAGATTATCAATAACCAAAGTAATATATTCGGCTTTTGGATAGTATATATCAACTAAATCACGTACTTGAAATGCCCAATCAATAGCTTTTCTGTGATCGGTTACTTCAACATGCCTCCAACCAACTAAAGGTTCAAAAAAAATAAATAAATTACTGATCGAGGATAAAGTTTTTTTTCAAAAAACTTTATCCTCGATCCCATTGCGTTCATACTTGAAATCATAACATTCTGCTTGACCTGGTGCCGTTTTGATTGGTTGTCGTACTTCTTTTATTTGCTGTTTACTACTTTCATCCATACAAACGACTGGATGAGCCTCGTCATAAGGTTTTTTATAAATTTCAATTCGAGGGTAAAGTTTTTTTTGCAAAAAAACTTTACCCTCGAATACATTTTCCATAGAACAGACAAATTCAGCATTTTCTTCTGGAGGAATACACCATTCTTTTTTTTGCCAAGGCTTGATTTCGTTTTTTTTCAAAACTTGACGTACTGTTTCATGAGAAATGCTGTCTACGTATTTTAATTCAACCATTTGATCTGCCAATAAACGCAATGTCCAACGCGCTTGTCCTTCCGGTGCTTCGCTACAAGTTAAAGCAACCAGATGAGCTTCCATTTCACCATCTATTTTTTGGGGGTAACATTTTTGAGATTTAGTACGATTTATGGCCCCTTCTATGCCTTTTTCAACTAGGCGTTGACGTACCCGTTCAATCGTTTTAACACTAACATTAAAGGCTTCACTGATTTTTTGATCCGTCCATCCTCGACCGTTAGTACTGATGTCAGCTTTTAAGAAAATTTGTGCGTTCAGACGTTTATAAGCGGCTATTTTTCCTTGATTTACCAGATTTTCTAGTTCTGAACGTTCATCAGTTGTCAACTCTACAATGTATTTTTTTGTCATTAAACTTTCCCTTATGGATTTGGGAAGTATTATACCAGACAAAAACCTTTTGACAATGTACTAGTCTACGGTTTTCATCCACCGCCACGCGGAGTATTGGGAACAATTGCGGCCCCATTTGCACTTCATCAATACAAACCAGTTTATCTTTTTGAGTGTGAAAGAAAAATTCCGCATCTTCAATCTTACGCTGGTCCGAGGGCCTTTCAAGATCCAAATAAGTGGTATTTTCATAATCGCGGATTATGTGTTTTGCGAGTGTAGATTTGCCACATTGTCGTGGTCCAAGCAAGGCGGTTATTGGGAAAGTGTTTAGTGAATCCCTAAGTTCAGTGGCAAGCCGTCTTTGGATGTATGTTTGTATATTGTAAGTCATGGTTTCAATATACCATGATAAACCAAATGTGCAACTTTTTGTTGCCTACTATTATTAGTGGCTTAAAATTCTGATTGGTGTTGATTGGCCTTTGTTTCGGGCCTTTTATAAAAGACCTCCGAGGTTTTCAAAACCTCGGAGGTCTGATTTTCAACTTATTTAGGATTCCTATAGAGGACAATAACAATGCAAGATACCCATATTTTCCTGGCGCACGGCAATGGCGGTCGCTACATGCGCGAACTAATTGATGAGATTTTCGCACGTCATCTGGGCAATGCTAAGCTTGATGTTCAGGCAGACGCTGTGCCTTTGTCGCTCAACAGTGGTGAGATATTGTTTACAACCGATGGGTTTACAGTTCAACCATTAGAGTTTCCTGGTGGAAATATAGGTTCATTGGCGGTGCATGGCACTACCAACGATCTCGCTGTGGCTGGCGCGATACCACGCTATCTTAGTCTGAATGCCTTTATTGAAGAAGGAATGGAGATTGCTCAGTTAGAACGCATTATCATCAGTCTAGCCGAAGCTGCCAAAGAGATTGGTGTCGATGTTGTGGCAGGTGATACTAAGGTGTTACCACGAGGTGAAGGGGGTGGCTTATACCTTGCTACAACTGGTATTGGCATCAAGGACAGGGATTTAAACCTAGGGCTGGATCAAATACGCGATGGCGATGTCATCTTGGTTAGTGGTTCCGTTGGCGATCATGGCATATCGGTGATGTTGGCGCGTGAACAGTTTGGGTTACGTGGCGATCTACAGTCAGATTCAGCCAGCGTTTTACCCTTCACTCAGGCACTGAGAGGATTGGACGGATTGCGATTTATGCGTGATCCTACCAGAGGTGGACTAGCAACAGTTTGTCATGAAATCATGCGTGCAACGAATCTAGGCATTCGCTTGCAACAACCTGATATTCCAATCAATGATCCAGTGCAATCCGTGTGTGACATGCTGGGATACGATCCGCTATTTCTGGCATGTGAAGGTAGAGTCGTCGCCATTATTGAACCAGCCCAAGCAGAACCAGCCTTAGCGCAATGGCAAGCACTTGGTGGCAATGCTGCGATCATCGGGCAAGTAGTGGCAGAACTATCACAACTTGTATTGGTAACTGAATTCGGTGGAGAACGCATCTTGGAAGAACTAGAAGATGATCCACTGCCACGTATTTGTTGAAGGCTCGGAGTCCAAAGCTTTAGCTTTGGCTGAGAGGAAGTCTAATAAAAGCACTTATTCCACTTCCTCGC
>JAUXCJ010000067.1 GCA_030618965.1 Thiomargarita sp. | reverse complement strand
GGTAACTTTTTGAACTGATTTCCAGTGCATCCCCCCAGGTTTTTTCCAAAAACTGATCTCGTCCGGAATTGTAGCGATATAACTTGTATCGGATTGGATTCTTTTTATAATAATCCTGATGGTAATCCTCGGCAGGATAAAAATGTTCAACAGGCAAAATCTCGGTTAAAATTTTATTCTTAAAACGCCCCGATGCTTCAAGCGCAGCGCGTGATTTTTCCGCAAGTGCCTTTTGAGTCTCGTTATGGTAAAAAATAGCCGGGCGGTATTGATCCCCCCTATCTACAAACTGTCCACCATTATCAGTGGGGTTTATCTGCCGCCAAAATGATTCCAGCAAGATTTCATAAGCAATCTGCTTGGGATCATAATGAACCTGAACTGCTTCGATATGCCCAGTTCCGCCAGAAGAAACCTGCTTGTAAGTTGGATTTTTCAAATGACCGCCCGTATAACCAGAGATAACTTCAGAAACGCCGGAAAGTTTCTCAAAACCAGATTCCACACACCAAAAGCAACCTCCTGCAAAAGTGGCAATTTCCAACTCATTGTTATTCATTTTCAAACTCCTTTGTTGATTAGGGGCATCTTGAGTACATCCGCTAATCACAATTAGGATGCTTGACAAATATATCAACAATTTTTTCATCATAATCTCCTTTTACAAAGGTTTACGTTCACGTACAATCCGAATACCTTCCCAAGCATGTAGCTGTCCTTCCTCTCGTGCGAGGATAATCTTTAACCGCCAGTGAAGATTCAAGATTAATTTGATTTCTTCCGAATAATCCAATTTTTCGTTATAACCCACCCAAATCGTTTCTGTAATTCGCACCACATATTTTCGCCATGCTTGCCGTAATTCCAGTAAATTTTTGGCTGTCGCACAGCTTAATAGATCATTGAGCAAAGCCCCCATTCGCTGAATATTTGGTTTTGATTCGCCTTGTTTATCCTGCGCCAATTGTTGTGCTTTCTCGAAATCATTTTTTTCAATAAGTGTCAAGAGCGTACTGCTTGCATCAGCACGAGCTATAACACGGGCGTGAGTAAGCGCGAGATTGCGTACAAAGTCACTATCAAGCGCATGGCAAGCAGCGGAGAGTGTATCACGGGCGCGATTCGCCTGTTTATGCCTCCCTTCTTCAACGACTTCATGGGTGAGTGTGAGTGCTTTATGAACGAGATTATTATCCTCAAAACCAGCACGATCAATAATAGCACAGCTATTGCTAAGGGCATGGCTAATCGTCGCGCGAGCACTGCTCAGTGCATAACCATAGCGGTCGCTATGGGGGGGAGGTAGCTCGTCAAGGCTATAAAAAGCACCAGCGAGTTCATCAAGCGCATTACGAACCAGAGCGGATGCCAGTTCATTGGAAAAATCACGAGCAAATGCCCTATTGATCGCACGCTCAAGCACGCGCGTGCGGACAAATGAAAGTGCATGTCCAAGGGCGTAGTTGATCGCACTATCAGCATGTTCAAGTTGAGAAATGAGATTTTGAATGTTCGGCAGTGCCGCCACCGCTTCTATTGAAAATGGCAAGTTAGAAAATTTCTTAGTGAATAAAACAATACGTTGTTCATATACTGTTGTCAACCAAATCAACTGATAATCCTTATCTTTTTGACACCACGTCGCCAATTCTTTTGAGCTAATATCGGCTGGATATTCTTTCGCCTCTTCAGGCTGTGGCAAACGGTAATATATTCCCCCCCCTTGTCGCTGGGTTAACCACTGACAAAAAGCCTCAGCATCTTCTGCACGCACACCACAAACAGGCGCTTGAGCAACGCCCTTTGGAAAAGTATCCCCGGTCCAATGATCAGGCTGATAATATTGACCCTGTGTACGAGATTCATCTAAAAACAATTGATATTCCGCATAAGTGATATATTTCAAATCAATCTCAATATCTTCATCTATGCGTTGTAAAGATTTAAAACGTTGATTTAAGCGTACTTCAGCCGCTAAATGGCGACGCTGAATCGAGCTAGATTCAAGATCAGCAGTGATACGATTTTGAAGTGCTTCACGCACTGACCAATCTAAGGATCGCGCTTCTTCTAAACAATTGGCGGCCAGTGTTAAGGCAGAAACGCTACCATTTTCAAGGCAGCCCTTTACCAATGTCGTCGCATCACAAACAGCAGCATATAAAAGAAAAGTTTCATACCACCAACTGTTGGTGACAGAATTCTTCCAGTTAATTTTAACGTGATTTTCCAGTATATGAGCCGCCGCCAGATATTCTTGAAAAGTTAAATGTGCAAAACCCCATTTATTCGGTTCGCGTTCCAATAATAAACCACTGCCTGTTTGTACATCTATTAAAAATTTTTCAGCTGCTTCACCAGTTAAACCAACGCGCTCTAAAGGTAACGCAATAATTTTCATAGCATTTTCAGTGCTTATATCGCGCATTTTATAACGCATCATTTGAAAAGCTAATGGTTGCAAAACTACCCGCTTTTGAGCCGGTGTCAAGGTATTTCGTATTCCTTTACTAGCAGCCCAATGTCCTAGCAAAACGTCGCAAATCTCCGCATACAATTCCACTCGCCGTCCTGGTAATTGTCCCCGATAGCGATGTACCATCGCAATCATTGTCAGCAACAAAGGATTCACTGTTAGTACGCTCAGCGTTGGATTTTCTCGTAAACGTTGCAATAAATCCCTAGCCCCTTGCCTAGCCCGTTGATGTACACCCTTATCTATTTTTCCGCCAAAAGCAGTGACTTCGTGAGCATAATACCAAGCCTCCACAAATTGTCGCACTTGCGCGGCATTAAAAGCTTGCACTTCTAACATTTGAGCACCTTTCACAGGTGCGCTGAGATAGCCTTGGGGACGTGCTGTGATAATAAAGCGACAGCGTGGATAAGCCGCAATTTGTTCTTCTATCCAAGCCGATACTTTTTTCCGATCCTCAGCATCAGCTACTTCATCTAGTCCATCAAATAGCACCAGACATTTGCCTTTTTTTAACTGTTTAGCAAACCACAGCGGCGCTGGATTTAAATCAGGATAATTTTCTCGATGATTAAAATGATCATAAGCCAATTCTGCTAAGCTCGGTTGCCGACTTTGATTCTTCGCAAGTATTTGCTCAACATGATTTCGCAAAAATAACACAATCGGCACTAATGGCGAAAAACCATACTTGCGTTGTTTATTCGCAGCGAAGGTTAAAGCAACATGCTGTAACATCGTGGTTTTACCACAACCAGGTGCGCCAATAATGGCTAATACATTTTTATTGCCTTTACTTGAACGCAAAAAATCCCATAAGGGGCGAGTGCCTGCTAGCTCTTTAAGCGAAATAGGATCAAAATTGGCATCTTGTAAATTGCGAGCCGAAGCAATACGTAAATCGACAAAGACTTGTTGAAGTTCAATAGTAAAAGTGCCTTTAGTACGCAATCCTCGCACATTAAAAACACGATGTTCATAAATAAGCTGCTGACTATAGCGGCGGATAAAAGTAGGAAAATTACGACTAATACTAGCCATTAGCCATTGGATTGTTACATTAATATTGATTATAAAATCAGTAAATGCTTTTTGTCTCATTGAGTATCCCTAGATTGAATTATCATCTGAATTGCCAGTATCATAAACCCAGATAAAAAAATGAGCAATTATAACCTAATGACCATAACCTTGTTAAGGACAATCAAAATGAGACCCGCACCCTTTGCCTTTTTAGGATTAACTCTTTGGCTGCTTTTAGCCATTGTCGCCACTTTACGCCCTCATTTAATGAGTTTTTGGCAATTCAGTGGTTTGATTTTATTAATAATTGCCATTTTCGACGCTTGGCAAGTGCGAAAATTTCCACAGATTCGAGTACAACGCCAAGCCTCCAGTTCACTAGCATTAGGCGTTTGGAGTCAAGTTATCCTCCGTCTTCGTAATCCTAGCAAACATCCTTGCCGAGTCGAAGTATTTGACGATTACCCGATTCATAGCGATTTGCAAGCTTTACCACAAACACTGACTATCCCAGCCTTAAGCAGTATAGAAACTCAATATCGTATCCGTCCTCAGCAACGCGGCGCAACACAATTTGCCGGAATACAACTATTATTGCGCTCCCCTTGGCGAATTTGGAAACAATATCGCTATATTGAATTAAATACACCAATAAGGGTTTATCCAAATTTTGCAACCCTAACAAAATATGCCCTGTATGCTGCTGAAGATAGATTAGGACAATTAGGCATCCGTAAATTACAACGACGTGGAGAAGGCTTAGAATTTCACCAACTGCGTGAATACCGCACCGGCGATGCCCTGCGACAAATAGACTGGAATGCAACATCTCGACATAAAAAATTGATTTCAAAAGAATATCAAGATGAGCGTGATCAACAAATTATTTTTCTCATCGACTGTGGGCGGCGCATGTTGGCACAAGATGGCCCTCTATCGCATTTTGACCATACACTTAACGCACTACTACTACTCTCTTATGTAGCACTAAGACAAGGCGATGCGCTGGGATTAATGACATTCAGCGGGGAAAAACGTTTTCTAGCACCACGTAAAAGCATTAATACCATTAATATTATCTTAAATACAGTCTATGACTTACAACCCAGCACCCATGCCAGCGATTATTTAAACGCGGCAACAGAATTAATGCATCGACAAAAGAAACGAGCCTTAATAGTACTGATTTCCAACTTACGCGACGAAGAAAGTGATGAATTATTACCAGCTTTAGAATTGCTTCGGAAGAAACACCTAGTTCTACTAGCCAGCTTACAAGAACGGATTTTGAATGAAGTGTTAGAACAACCAGTAGAACATTTTGAACAAGCCCTGCGACACGCTGCGACACTTGATTATTTAAATAGCCGTAAACAAGCCCATGAGCGATTGAAAAATAAAGGAATTATTTACCTGGATACCGAACCAGAACAATTACCAGTGAAGATGCTGAATCGTTATTTAGAGATAAAACGGAGTGGGGTGCTTTAGGGATAGCAGGCTACGTTAATATGTGGCAACATGGTAGTCCCTACAAACCAATAGCGGTATTAAAAATCAAAGAGTTACCTAGAGGACTCACCCACCTCTAAAAACCATATAAAAATAATGTTAATGACTATTATCAACGATTTGGCGCTTAATTATCTTGATTTTTATCTGGAAATTATGAGGGACTTTTGGCCACCTCCATTGGTTTATAGGGACTACCCAAAATATGGAATAGAAAAAGTACTAACTAAAAATGATCAGTAATCACCACTTCTTCTATAGGTAACTGACCAGCTCGCGGCCAACTGTCCTTGATGGCTTGGCCAACGGCAACGAACATAGTAACGACATGGTCTTCTGGCAAGTTGATCAATTTACCTACCGCATCAAAATCAAATCCGTCCATCGGGCAAGAATCATAACCCATTGACTTAGCCGCTAACATTAAGGTCTGAGCCGCAATACCGCAGGAACGCATGGCTTCATCGCGTTGTACCTGTTCCCGCCCTCGATAGTATTGATCTATGGCAGGCAAGATAAAATCCTGCACTTCTTTAGGGGCATTTCGCCAATAACGGGCCGGTTGCTTTTCCCAGGTTTTAAGATCAGCACAGAGAATAACCAGTAACGAAGCATCTGTCACTTGAGCTTGATCCCAAGCAGCGGCACGGACTTTCTTTCTGAGTTCGGGATCCCGTACCAGTACAAAACGCCAGTTTTGAATATTGAATGCGGTTGGGGAGAGTATGGCTAATGACATCAATTGGTTGATTTCATCTTCTGTCATCCGATGCTCTGGATCATAATGTTTGATAGCGCGACGGGTTTCTATGGCAGTGATGGTTTCCATATTTTAATCCTTTTCAATGTTGTAAAAGACAATTATTATAAATCTCCGTGAAAAATAAGTATTCGCTCTTTTATCACCAATTATTTACACTAAATGAACAGAATTTTTAATTTTAATGTGTTCTGGAAGGTTGCTTGAAACTGGACAATGCGTCATGCTGCAAAATAAGAAATAAAAAAATAAAAAAAACGAAACAACCACTCCAGAGCTGTCCTAATTCACAGTTATCAGAAATGTCAGAAGAATCCCAGACATTAAATTTGTTCTCGATAGATTCTTGTTTCATTTGCCCTGTGCGTTTATTCCGTCCGGATTATTACCTTAGAAAACAACATTACACCATTTGCACATTTCCGACATTGATTCTAAAATTATATGTTTTACGGGAGTTACTTACCTTTAAAGCGTCCCATCTCATGCAAAGTTATATAAAGATAACATAGATATGTTTCCCATAATCTGCAGAATGTTTAATTAGATGACTTTATTTGAATGACTTAAGAGAAAG
>JAUXCJ010000081.1 GCA_030618965.1 Thiomargarita sp. | reverse complement strand
TAACGTGGTAATCAACATGCCTGAAGGCACTGCACTGTTGGCAACGGGTAATTTTACCCGAAAAATAGCTGAAAAACTGAAGGAAATACCGGAAGTCACCGCCCTGCAAACTTATGTAGGTACTGCTTCACCGTTTAATTTCAACGGCATGGTGCGGCATTATTATCTGAGGAATGAGCCTTGGTACGCTGATATTCAGGTGATGTTGTTGGATAAAGGAGACCGAGAACGCAACAGCCATGAAATTGCCATCGCTGCTCGTCATCTCTTGACACCGTTGGCAAAAGAGGCAGGGGTGCGTATTGCTGTGGTAGAAATGCCACCAGGCCCACCAGTGTTACAAACCATGGTCGCCGAAGTTTATGGCCCGGATGCCAAGACTCGCCGGCAAGTGACCGAAGATTTAACCCAAATGTTTGAACAAGTCCCTAATCTAGTGGATGTGGATAACTACATGGTCACTCCTTATGAACGCTGGCATTTTAAAGTGGATATAGAAAAAGCCATACGGCGAGGTATTTCAGTAGAAAGCATCAACCGTCATGTACTGATGGCGATGGGCGATTATCAAGTCGGCGATATCAAACGAGGCAGCGGCTTAGAACCAACTTACATTGTCCTGCAACTTCCCTTAGCCATACGAGGGCAAATTGAGCGGATCGGAAATCTTGTGATTCCTTCGCCTAACGGTCAAATGGTGCCTTTAGCCGAACTAGGCCATTTTGTCAAAGTCCCTGAACCAGCCATTATTTACCATAAAGACTTACGCCCGATGGAATATGTGGTAGGAGAAATGGAAGGGCGGTTTGGTGCGCCGATTTATGGCATGTTAGCGGTGGAAGCATTGCTTAATGACTACAAAGCTCCGGATGGTGTCGCCATCAGCGGCACACTCACCGGGCCGCCGGCGGACGATATCCATTCTGGTTTTGAGTGGAGCGGAGAATGGGTGGTGACTTATGAAACCTTTCGAGATATGGGCATTGCTTTCGCGGCAGCACTGGTGTTGATCTATATTTTGCTCGTGCTCGAATTCAATAATTTTATTTTGCCCGTTATTATTATGGCTCCAATTCCGCTCACTTTAATTGGCATTATTCCGGGCCATTGGTTACTCGGCGCCGAATTTACCGCGACTTCTTTAATTGGTTTTATTGCCTTAGCGGGCATTCAGGTCCGCAGCTCCATTTTGTTAGTTGATTTCAGCAAAAATGAGATTTACCGGGGGATGGACGTGCGTCATGCCGTCGTCAGTGCCGGGCAGACTCGTATGCGTCCGATTTGGGTGACCAGTTTGACGATGATGGCAGGTGCTGGCGCGATCATGTTTGATCCGATTTTCCAAGGCATGGCCATTTCTCTGCTATTTGGTTCAGCGGTTGCGACTTCGCTGACCTTGATTGTGGTGCCTTTGGGGTGTATTTCGGCACAAAAGGCGTTGTATTCTTCTGAAGAAGGAGACAAACTGGCCTCCAAAAACACTTAAACCGTTTGTAGCAACTAAAGCCACTTGGAGTACAAAGCGCAGCTTTGTCGTTGCCAGTGCTGACAAAGCTGCGCTTTGTACTCCGGTGCGAATTTGTCCTTTCGAGGATAAAGTTTTTTTTTAAAAAAACTTTATCCTCGAAAACTTAATGGCAGTGATGCGACGCATGGGAACGAGAAAACTATTTATCTCTGGATGATCGAATTTTACAGGAATCTAGTTCTGACGGTAATTCTTCAACCCCCATACTCTTTAGCGTTTTGCAGAGAGCTTGTATTTTCTGATCTATCAAATCAATGTCATCAAGCATATTATTGATCGCATATTGCATAGGATCAATGTCAGGCATATCTTGAGGAAGTCCATAAGCATCAAAGATTTTTTGCTGAAGCTCTTGTTTATGATGCTTTTTATAATCAGTATCCACTTGAATGATGCGTCCAGGAATGCCAACTACAGTCGCACCATCAGGAACGGGTTTAATCACTACAGCATTTGAGCCAATCCGCACCCCATTACCAATAGAAATCGGTCCCAATACTTTAGCCCCTGCACCAACAACAACATCATTACCCAAAGTTGGATGACGTTTACCTTTTTGCCAAGAAGTGCCACCCAAAGTAACACCATGATAGAGTGTACAATCATCACCAATAGATGCCGTTTCGCCAATGACAACGCCCATGCCATGATCAATAAAAAATCGTCGCCCAATAGTCGCCCCCGGGTGGATTTCTATACCTGTCAACCAGCGCGTCAAAGTGGACAATGTGCGTGCTAACCATTTCCAACCTGCTCGCCATAAACGGTGGTTTAGGCGGTGCATCAGTAGCGCATGTACGCCCGGATAATTGGTTAATATTTCAAAAGTAGTGCGTGCAGCAGGATCGCGTTCAAACACGCAGGCAATATCTTCTTTTAAATATTTAAACATGAAATGTTTCCAAATATTATGGATTTCCCCGAACCGCTGACAGGCTTTTGAGTAAATTAGACAGTTCAGGCAGTGGCGGATTAAGAACAATTTTTCCCATTTTAGCTAAATCAGTTTGCAAAACTTTTACTTTATCATCATTTTGATCATAATAACGTTTCAGCCATTCACGCACAGCTTGTATGGAGGCTGTAAAATTCTGTCTGTCATGCCGCAATAGGAAAAAACGCGCATTTTCTAGCTTCATTTGTAGAATTTGCGCGATGATGGGGCGTTGTTTGGGACTTAAAAAACCTTTCTCAGCTTCGTTGTTATAGCGTATTACAACTAATTGTTTGATTTCTTTCCATAAAACTGTTTGCCATTCTTGTTCCTCATCAGAATTTGATGAACTGGCTGGCGGGGGCGTATAGCTTTCACGAGTGCCTTGTAATAAGGGTAATTTATCAGTTTGCGCTTGGGCTAAGCGCAAAGCTAAGCCGGCAATATCTGGACGCTTTAATTCACGTAAACGCTGAATCTTTTCTAAAAGCTCTGTTCTCACTTGAAATAATGTTGGCTTATTCAAAGATTGTAAACGCTCATCAGCCGTTATTAACGCAATCAATGCGCCTTGAGAATCCTGTACTAATTGCAAACGATGATGAGCAATAGTGATTAAATAATCAATTTCAGCTATTTTCCAATCCTCATCATTTTGTGGCTGTTGCGCGATTTGATGAATTAGCTTATTTAGAGCCTGTTCTTGTTCATTGATACGAATTTCTAATCCTGTTAATGGTGCTTGATTTTCTTGGGATTTTTCTAGCCTTGCTACTCGTGTACTCAGTTGTTTTATTTCTTCTTGTAGTGTTTGTTCTAAGTGAGTAAATTGTTGCCAAAATGGATAACTTAAAACAATCGTACCTCCTAATAGCAATATCAAGAATAAGAAGAAAAAAAATAGGCGATGTTTTTGAGGTTTTGGGGTTGGTTCTGTAGTCATTTCTATTTACCTTTTTTAAAAATCAAAAAAATAATTTGCACTTTGGTAAAAATTAAATTTGTCAATACGTAAGTCCTATATTATTATAATACGACGGTTAAAGAACTTTTGGAGTACAAACAAGCACATTATATAGACATCCTAAATCACTTGTAAACGTTACGGACAGGGTTGAAAACCAGCTAAAAAATTTACAAATCATTTAGGAGCACTATAGCTAAAGGAATATCAGATGCCATTAAGTGAACGCATTACGATTGATCCGCAGATTTGTCATGGTAAACCTTGCATTCGTGGATTACGATACCCGGTTGAAAACATACTTGAATTACTCAGTGCTGGCATGGAGATAGAAGAGATTTTAGCCGATTATGAAGATTTGGAAAAAGCCGATATTTTAGCGGTACTCTCTATTGCTATGAGCAAAAAATACAGCAAATATTTTAACACAAGAGCAACTCCACAAAAAAAACCTATCTCTGGCCGTAATATGGTCAAAAATAGCGCAGACGTTTAGCGTGAGCTATAAGCATTAAAAATAGGAGATTTAATATGCAACAAACATCTGTTACTACCGACATTCCGCACTTGATATTTAAATTTTTATATTAATTTTATTCAAACCAATTTAGTTTATAAATCATGTATTTTATTAATTAAAGATAAATTAATGAAACGTTTTTTAGATAGAATCAACAATTAAAAGAAAAGAGTTTATGAATTAATGATTAAATTTAATTCCAGTGAGTCCATAAATTTCAAGAGCGTAATTACCAAAATAAGGAATAATTTTTTGTTTAACCTCATCCAAGTTTGCTATGACAACAAGTGTTTCCTCTTTGATTTCTTGTAAAGCCAAGTAAACCACCGAGATTCCTTCCATCAAGCGAAAGACCCAGCGTAAAGTTGGATTCTGGGTTGGTTTACCTACTTGATTCGGTAATGTATCTTCATTTTATTTTAGAACTTCTCTCAAACGGAACTGACCGACATTATACACCATCAAACACAAAGTCATAACCATCATCAAAGCACCAATTCGTGCTGGATTCTTAAGAAAAACGGAATCAAGCAGAAACCAAGGGTCTTTCAGAAAACGAAATCCCCCTTCCACTTGGCTCGGTTTCTTGTATTCCTGAAAGACTTCCAAATTAGACAATTGTTCCAGTTGATTAGTAGCAATAATAAAACGTCCCTTCGAGGCTAAAGTTTTTTTGCAAAAAAAAACTTTAGCCTCGAAAGCATTTTTAGCAGTTGCAATAGTATCTTCGTTACGGTTGAAACTGACCTTCACAAGGTATTCAACCGAGGTAGGTTTTTGTCCCGTTTTTGGACGACCCTGACCACTATACTTTCGTACTTGTTGTAAAGAGTAATCAAACTTATGGTATTTAGATGTTTGACTCAAAACGGTGACAGCATGTTTAGCTTCCTTTTTGCTTGCAAATACTTGATTTCCAAGATGCCAAATTGCTTTAGTGATTGAGTTTTCCTGATTCTTCAATTGTTTTTCAAAAGTCACAGATTCTCTTTCATAAGCTGGTTCAGAATGAATCAAAAGCCAACGTTGTTTTAAACCGCCATAATTGGAACCTAATTCTACCAAATTATAGCCAGTTCCTATTTCGGTCCATTGAAATTGTTCATCAGGTGTTTCGCATAATGCTTTGACATCAGCAATAGTATTTGGAACCCTAGTGATCCAGTTGTCATCAGAGAAATTCAGAAGCTTGTCCACGGTATACAGTGCGGAATCCGCTACCCAGATAAACGGAGATGATTGTTGCAATTGTTTCTGGAAATCCTTAACTTTGGTAATGGTTTCATGAAATGAAGTTTTATCGCGACTATTTCCGTTTAATGCTTCCATCCAGAATGGGAAACTAGCTGGTCCAGTTGTTGTTAATGACAATACTACTTGTTTTAGATCGGGACGATGATCTTTGGAGTAGCCATGTAGTGCCTTAGGATGTGCTGAAATAGGAGAGGCTAGGTTTTCCTCCTGGTTTGGAATCACGACGGTTTCCGATTCCGGATAATCACCTTGAAGTGTTAAACTTGTCGTATCCAAATGGCATGATTTACCTAACAAACCTTGCTCAGTTCCAATCTCAAAGGCAAGTTCTCCAAATAATCTAGTGGTTCCATAGTTGGCTATTGCATCTAAACCTCGCCCTAAAGCGTCATCATTCAAGTGCTCTGCTTCTATCCCAGGGCCAATCAATCTATCTACTGGTTTATTTTGAAAAAACCGTGGGACTAAATAGAGACGATCATTTGTAAATCCTAATCCATTCAGGATCATAGCAAGTACTCGTTGTCCCATTGTTACATTAGCTTTGTCTGTGGTTGGCAATCTTTGGTTAATCCTATCTACAATACCTAAATCGCGTGTGACCGCTGCAACTAGTCCCAAGTGATCGAGTGATTGTGTTTTCAATGAATCTGGATTTTGAGTGTCTAGGTTTTTAGTTGCCATTCCCATGCCAATTGTCCCCGTCATTTCACACGTAATTTTTGATATGCCTAGATGATATATTTATTTTTAATCTGTATCAGCCTTGATGGATTAAATAAAGATTTTTTTTAATTTGTCAAGTGCGGAATGTCGGCTACAAGAACAGGAAAATTTCCTATTGGATAGCCTAATCAAAAAATATAATTATGACAATAACGAATTTTATCAAAGAACGTATTTTACTTCGCTTGACTGTTTTGACTCT
>JAUXCJ010000423.1 GCA_030618965.1 Thiomargarita sp. | reverse complement strand
TGTCAATGAAAATCTCTCTTGTTGGCGACGCTCTTGGACTTCTTGATAATGTCTGACATAAACATCATATTTCTTATTAGTCTTAACCCGCTCTTCGCGCATCTTCTTCAAAGTATCTTCCGTATCTTCGACACGTTTTTTTACACTATCAATATTATCCTGAATAGTCTTTATTTGCCTTTTTGAAACCGCCGGATGATTTTTACTCTGATTATAACTCTCTTGTAGAGCACTCAAATTACGTTTCAAACCACCAAGTATCGACTCAATAGATTGTATCTGACCACCTATCGTATTCAGTTCCGACTTACGGCTCGCCTCAATATCACTTTCACTACTAAAAAGTTCAAGTAATTTATCATCCTTTTTGCGTTGCTGTTCGCGTCGGATTTTTTCTACTTTTTCTCTTCTGATTGCAGCAACCTCTTCAGGCGTTAAAGCAGGATCTACAGTATTGATTTTATTACCATAACGATCATATTCATCAAAACCATGTTGACTATACTTCTGTGGTATATAACTAGCACATTCCTTCACATTGTCGTCATTAACCCAACAATAGATATTTCCACCAGCATACAATGGATCAGCAACCAAAAAAACACCCAATAAAATCGCTAATTTACTAAGAAAATATTTATACACTAACAAACCTCCTAATAAGTTATGAGTTGATTTAATATCTAACGCATACCATCATAAACCGATTCATCTTCGCCCCCAAATATCTCAAATAAACTTCTAATAAAAGGAGCTAATTCTAGGCTCATAATCGCAAAATCACTATCAAAACGTTGTGCTGCTGTTTCTACATTCGCATCATTAAATTGCGCCTGTACCAAATCCAAAGCTTGTAAACGTCTAATAACTAATTCATCATCGAGGATAAAACCCAAACGCTCATTCCATTCCAACGCCAAGCGAGTGACCAATTTTCCCGCCTCTAAATGTCCTTGAATTTCTTCAGCTAATAAATCCTGACGTTTACAGTTCACCACCGCACCATCTTGATCAGTCAAGACACAAGCATCAGCTAATTCTAAGGACGCAGGACAATGATTAGGATTCAATAACCACTTTGTCATCTCTGGTGCTGGACTTTGTTTCACTTTAGGCGGCACTACTGGCAAACTACCTAAAGTTTGACGTAAAAAACTAACTAACTGCTCCGCCTTCTTCTGACTCGGTGTATCAATCAATAACCAACCATTCTCAATATCAATATAAGCATTTAAATAATTAGAACGAGTAAAAGCGCGTGGAATTAAATCAAAAAGCACCTCTTCACGAATATCATCTTTCTCACGCTTTCGCACTTTCCGCATTTGGTGTGTCTCAATTTCTGCAACTTTTTCATTTACAAACTCTCGCACCACAGTTGCTGGTAAAATTTTCTCCTCCTTCCTAAGCGTAAAAATAATACAATTATTCGCATTATGTACTAATGACTCACTTTCTCTACCCAAGGGCGACACCCAACCGATACTTTCCATATCCATCTTGCCACAAGCATGAAAAGCATCTTTACTCAATTGCTCATGCAAATCCTCGGCGGATATTTTAAAAGCTTCTAAAAAACGATAACTAGTAATATTTTTAAACCACATAATTGTCACTCAATTATTAATTATTTAAATAAATCGCAGCCTTTTTTGCAAAATAAGTCAAAATCCCATCAGCACCAGCCCGCTTGATACTCAGCAAGGATTCCATCATCACAGCCTCTTCATTTAACCAACCATTTTGCGCCGCCGCCATCAGCATGGCATATTCTCCACTTACCTGATAAACAAAAGTCGGTGCTTCAAATTCCGTTTTCACCCGCTGCACAATATCCAAATAAGGCATCCCGGGCTTAATCATCACCATATCCGCACCTTCTTCTATATCTAAAGCAACTTCCCGCAAGGCTTCATCACTATTTGCTGGATCCATCTGATAACTAGACTTATTACCCCCACCCAGCGCACCGGCTGAACCCACCGCCTCACGAAATGGCCCATAAAAATTAGACGCATATTTCGCAGAATACGCCAAAATCCGTGTATGCCTATAATCTCCCGACTCCAGTGCCTCACGAATCGCTCCAATACGCCCATCCATCATATCAGAGGGCGCAACTATATCCGCCCCAGCCCTAGCATGAGAAATTGCCTGTTTTACCAGCACCGCCACCGTCTCATCATTCATCACATAACCAGTCTCATCTATCAACCCATCCTGCCCATGCGTAGTAAACGGATCAAGCGCGACATCAGTGATAACACCCAATTCTGGCAAAGCTTGCTTTAAGGCTCGCACAGCCCGTTGCGCCAATCCATCCTCATTATAAGCCTCTCGCGCATCTAAAGATTTTTTCTCAGTTGGCACAACTGGAAACAGCGCGATTGCTGGTATTCCTAAATTGACCAATTCTCGCGCCTCTTTAAGTAATTCATCAATACTCAAACGGGTTTGCCCAGGCATCGTACTGATATTAATCCGCTGTTGCTCACCCTCAACGATAAATAGCGGATAAATTAAATCATCAACACTCAGCCTATTTTCACGCATCAAGCGACGAGAAAACTCATCGTGGCGCATTCTTCGTGGGCGACTCTTTGGAAAATTA